>CAZTHU010000159.1:2243-5217 GCA_964613575.1 uncultured Eubacteriales bacterium
GTTCCTTTTTCAAGCTCTTTTTTCAAAAGTTCTACAACACCCGCAAAATTTTTCTTTTCACCTAATAATATTCGATTGCTACTTGTCTTAGAATTCTTTTGTTTCCAATCTTCTATCGATTTTGACCAAATACCTTCTATCGCATTCCCCGGTAAAAAAACGTGGCTCTTTAACCCAGGGATCTCAGCTAAATTAGAAAAATACTTTACAGCGGTTTTATCATTTTCAGCATCTCCTGCATACATCATCCCTTTAATATTGTTTTCTCTAGATAATACACCTAAAAGCCTATTTATAGCATTAGCCTTACTAATCTCTGGTGTCATTATCTCCATACAGTCATGGGACATAGCAATTTCTATATTTTTATCAAGTTTTTTTATGAGGTCTTTTTTTATATCTTCAAAAATTTCATTCCTTTTCTCCATGGATAATCCGTCTACAACTTCTTTCTTAATATGTATAGAACATGTAAACCGCTTACCTTCCTCATCCATCAATAAATTACTGTATTTATTCTTAGACAAAACCTTAGATACATCCTCTTTTAAGTTTGTATAAGCCGAATCTCCTAAAAAGGTTTGTTTATAAGCTTTTTTACTTTCTACCATCAATGCACCTTGTTCTCCAGCACCATACTCAGCTAACCTTTCTATACCTTCTTCTTTTGCTATATTATCCACAGTATGCATCACCGATAGCACATAATCTGCTGGTCTCCCAGAAACAGGACAGAATTTTACATCTACATCTTCTTTTTGCTTTATTTGCTTTACAACTTCGATAAATTCACGCAGACCTTTCAAACCGATAGGTGAAAATGTGCCATCTAAATCAGTAAAAATTACAAACGCATCCTTCTTCGAATCTTTTAAAACGTTTTCTTTTTTCATAATTAATTACATCCCCTTAATAAATTTCAAGAAATTACTCTTCGCTCGTAATTTTAACATACGAAAAATATTATGACAATAACCAATTTTAATAGTTTACCCTGCACAGATAAAGTCCACACGCTGGAACGGTTTTCCCAGCCAAGAGTCTATTTTTCCCCTCTATAATATTTGGTATTTCATCAACTTCTAACTTTGAAGAACCAACGTCAAGAAGAGTTCCTACTATAATCCTAACCATATTATATAAAAAACCATCTCCGCTAATTTCAAAAACAACCCGCTCACCTTCTAGCTTTATTTCTAAAGCGTTAATTGTTCGTATCGAAGTTTTAGCACCACACTTAGCTGCCCTAAAAGAAGTAAAGTCATGAGTACCTAAAAAGTATTTACTTGCCTTAATCATTTTTTCTATATTTAAAGAAAATGGATAGTGAAAAGCCCTGTTAAAAAAAATTGCAGATGGTGTCCTTTGGTTATAAACAAAATATCTATATATTTTTCCCTTAGAGCAAAATCGTGAATGAAAATCTTTGCTAACCTCTAAAGAGCTCTTTACAACAATATCATTAGGCAGCATATTATTTATCGCAAAACATATTTTTTCAGAAGGTATACTTGTAGATGTTAAAAAATTCGCTACCTGCCCGTAAGCATGTACACCTGCATCAGTTCGACTAGCACCAACTAAGTCAATTTTTTCACCCGTTAATCTCTCTAAAGCATTCTTTAGAACACCTTGAATTGTCACAGAATTATTTTGTATCTGCCATCCACTATAATTAGAACCATCATATTCAATTATAATCTTAATATTTCTAATATTATCCACTTGACCTCTCCCTCATATTAAATAATAAAAAATACGACGAGGTTTTTATTAACCCCACCGTATTTTAGTACATTGACACTAAAAAACCATTATAGCAACTCAACTCTTACAACTTCTGCACCATCGCCCTTACGTTGTCCTAGCTTATACATTCTTGTGTATCCACCATTTCTATCTTTATATTTTGTCGCTATCTCATCAAAAAGTTTGTTAGCAACATTTTTCTTTGTACCTTTTGCATCTTTAGTTCGTCTTAACCATTTAATTGCATCTCTTCTAGCCTTTAATCTAGAAGGACCATCAACCGTAACCATCTTTGTTGTAACTTCTCTTTCTATCACTTCGTATTTTCTTCCATTTTTAGAAGTTACTTCCTTTGTTACCTTTTTGCCTTTGCTATCAAGCTTTGCAGCGGATACTTTTATCTGCTTAGATGTAAAATTATCAGACTCTTTTACCGCAGAAGCTATAAGTTTTTCTGCTATACTTCTTACCTCTTTTGCTCTAGCTTCTGTAGTTTCAAGCTTTCCGCCTTCTATCAAAGCAGTTACCATATTTTTAAGCATAGCCAACCTTTGATCGGTTGCTCGGCCAAGCTTTCTATAACCTGCCATTCTTCAAACCTCCTTCTTACCCGTTAAATTAATGATGCTCTTCTCTTTTCGCTAACGAAAAGCCTAAAGCCTCCAATTTATAAATTACTTCTTCAAGAGACTTACGCCCCAGGTTTCTTACTTTCATCATATCGTCTTCAGACTTATTAATAAGATCCTCTACAGTATTTATGTTAGCTCTCTTTAAACAATTATATGATCTAACAGACAGATCCATCTCTTCTATAGTAGTCTCTAAAACCTTCTCTTTTATAGTTTCTTCTTTTTCAACCATTATCTCAGCATTTTTAGCCTGCTCTGAAAGTTCTATAAACTGATTTAAATGTTCACTCATTATCTTTGCTGACAAACTAATAGCCTCGTCAGGTTTAATAGTACCATTAGTCCAAACCTCTAAAGTAACCTTATCAAAATCTGTCATTTGGCCAACACGAGTATTTTCAACCGTATAATTTGCTTTCTTAACAGGAGTATATATCGAGTCTACAGGTATCAATCCAATAGGCTGTTCGGGAAACTTATTTCTTTCAGCAGATACATATCCTCTTCCTGTATCAACTGTTAATTCCATATAAAGCTTTTTATCACCATTTAATGTACAAATATGTTTCTCTGGGTTTAAGACCTCAACTTCA
>CAZTHU010000160.1:0-4253 GCA_964613575.1 uncultured Eubacteriales bacterium
AAATAATTTTCTCTTGTTTTCATTTTCATCACCTTGTTGAATTTAACAAAAACACTTCGAATTTGCTACCACTTCAAAAACTATTTCTAAGGTGCTTAAATTCAGAACTTTTAAAAGCAGAAGCAAACGTGCTGCATCTGACCCCTGTTCCATAAGCGCATAATACATTTTCCCACTTGATTTATCTTTGTCTTAATAGTAAAATCTTTCAACTGTTACTTACCCTCTGATAAATATAAAACTTATATTTGTTTTCATTGTACACTTTAAAATTACTTTCCGATATTATTTTCCATTCATTTAACTTATCTAAATTTACCATAAAAGTATCTGCATTATAGTTATTAAATACTTTCGTGATACATGCTTTTTCACAGTGTGGTAAAAATTGTTTATATATTTGTTCTCCTCCTATAATGAAAACACTTTCACTATCTTGAAATCTCATCAATACTTCGTTAACGGAATTAAAAACATAAGCACCATCAATTTTTAAATTTTTATTATTTGTTAAAACTACATTAGTTCTATCTTTTAGTGGTTTTTTATTCGGTAAAGATTCAAATGTTGTTCTTCCCATAACAATGATTTTATTTTTAGTTGTATTCCTGAAATACTTCATATCTTCAGGTATTTTAAATAGTAAATCCCCATCTTTACCAATTCCGAATTGTTCGTCTACAGCACAAATTAATGAAAACATAGCCTCACCACTTTCTAATGTTTTTATATAGCTATTGGTATATTTTTTATCTGCTCATTTTTATTATAATTTTCTAGCTTAAAATCATCTACCGTAAAATCATAAAAATTATTTTTTTTGTTTATTACTAATTTGGGCGGATTGTAACTTTCCCTGTTAATTAGTTCTTTAGCTATACGAATATGTCTATCATATATATGAGCATCTGATATTACATGCACTAACTCCCCCACTTCTAAATCGCTAACTATTGCAAACATATGTAATAAAATAGCATATTGAACCACGTTCCAATTATTTGCCATAATCACATCACTACTTCGTTGATTTAATATGGCATTTAACTTATTCTCAACAACGTTGAATGTTACACTATAAGCACAAGGATACAAATTCATCAAATGCAAATCTTCATGATTATACATATTAGTAATAATTCTTCTACTATACGGATTATTTTTCAAATCGTATAAAACCCTATCAACTTGATCAAATGATCCTTCTTTATATTTATGTTTAATTCTTAGCTGTTCACCATATGCAGAACCAATACTTCCATCCTCATCTGACCATTCATCCCATATCCTACTATTTAAATCATTCACATTATTAGATTTTTTTTGCCAAATCCATAAGAGTTCATCAATGGTTAGTTTTAAGGGCGTTGGCCTTAGTGTTAGTATAGGGAACTCTTGTGCTAAATCATATCTATTGACCACACCAAATTTCTTTATTGTGTGAGCGGGGGTTCCATCCGACCATTTTGGTCTAACGACTTGTCCAACAGAACTAGTACCATTTTCTAATATATCTTTACACATATTTTTAAAGATGTTATCTGCTTTGCTCATTTTTTTAATGTCTCCTTATTTAAAACATATTCTACAATTTCTTTTGCTACGTTTTGCGATGCACCATATGCTGGATAATGATGAATATTTAATCCTGGGCAGGTATTTGCCTCAATTACTATATAATTACTATCATTTGCCTCTATGCTATGATCCTTTGCTAAAATATCTACACCTAAAACATCAAGTCCTTCAAAAGTAGTCGAAATTTTTTCGCACATTTTCTTAAAACTTGAATGTGCTATACTCGTAATATCAGCCGTATCTCCACCCGCTGATATAGATGCCTTAAAATCTAAAAGTACTACTTTGCCATTTTCAGGAACACTAGTTAAATCGAAACTTTGTTTTTTTATAATTGCAATACGATGATTATCTAAATTTATCAAAGAGTTACAAAGTACAGGGTTATTCTTTTTTGCTTGATTTTTCTTTGCAACCAATTCTTCTACTGTAGTTTTTCCATCACCTATAACATGAGGAGGAATTTTCCTTAATACTGCTATGCAACTTCCATTGACCACTAGATATCTTGCCTCACTAGCCTCTTGAAACTCTTCTTCAATCAAAATTAACTTACTCTTTGTTTTCACTGCATAATTCCAAGCCGTTTCGAATTCTTCTTTTGTTTTAATTCCTACGCTAACACCCTTCCCTTTTTTCCCGTTATAAGGTTTAACTATTGCTGAGGAAATATTTAATGCAAAGTCTAAGGCTTGTTCTTTTTCGTCAATACTAAAATGCCTTCCCTTTGCAATAGATACCCCTATTTCAGATAGCATTTGTCTTGCAACTATCTTATCACTTAAAGCTCGTGCCCCTGTTCTAGAAGTAAAAGGGGTTTCACCGTGTGTAAAAATATAATCTTTTTCTTTAATTGTAACAAATAGATACTTTTTAATGCTTCTCGTCTTATATCCTAATCTTTCAAATTCATCTTTTACAAGTTGATTATTAACTAAGTCCTTTGTGTTATAACTGTTTAAAGGAAGATCTTTTGGGAGCTGTTTTTGTAGCCATTGCTCATTAAAGACTTTATCGTTTATTTTTTTTATTGGAGCTAAATTTTCCTCTAAATAAATTCCCAAATTATTTGCTAATATGTTAGTACTGATACTATCATCCGTACTAAGCTTACTATTAATAAAATGTTCAAATTTTTGTTTTTCAGATTGCATTAGGGTTCTACTATTATATTTAGTTCTTTTGTTGTCAGTTATAATTGGGTAAAACCTGCAATTAATATTCCAATTTAGATTTTCCTCTGTAATTTGCAGGCATGCAACCAAACTATATGGTGGTGCATTTAGCTTTTTATATCTACCTGGAGAATTAAATATAAAATTCCCAATTGAATAAGCAATAATTCCAGATTTATAGCGTTCAATATGATTTAGCATATGTGGCCCATGACCTATAATTAAATTTGCTCCTGAATCTATAAATTCTTTGCATATATTTTTAACAAAATAGTTTTCTGAAGCATACTTATAATCAAAACCTTGCCAATGAGGATACACTATTATAATTGCTGCAGAATCACTCTTTCTTATCTGAGAGATCTCATTTGCGACATCCTCATATTTAGATGGAGTTATCCCTGGTTTTTGTTTTGTTGCAAAAAAATTATATTCTTCATAATATTTTTTCCCCGCTAGCATCCATCCTAGTATATAAACATTTTTTGTCTCTTTTTGTCCTTGTAACTCTAATACAATATATTTTGAAGCATTGTCTTTATTTTCACCCACACCAAAGCACTTAATACTTTCCTTCTCAAGTGTTTTTTTTGTTCTAAGCATTGGTTTTGTTCCAAAATCTAGGGTGTGATTATTTGCTAAATTAACGCCTGTTACATTGAGTTTTTTTAAACATGCTAAGCTTGAGCTTTTTTTATCGTGATTTGTGTACTTCTTACCTTCAACAGGTTTAAGAAATGGTTCACTTAGAATAGTTTCAAAATTTAGTATGAAAAAATCACTCTCACTTACTAAATGTTCAACACCAGAAAAAAAAGAATTAGGCTCATTTTTAAGCCTTTCTTTTAATAGCTTATCCTTACCCTTACTTATATAAGATTCACCCAAAGACGTATCTCCAGCAAAAACTAGATTAAATGTTTTTAAAATTTTAATCACCTCTTTTTTTAGTTATTTTCTTACAAGGCAATTTAGTAAACGTTTAACCAATATTTAGTAGCTTAGCAATATATTTCGGTTCAATTCTAAAACTAGCACCTTTACCTTCGTAAAAGCCATGTTCACTGATCATATGAATATTTAATTCAGTCCAGGTAACTTCTTCGTCTAATTCTAAATTTTTAAATGTCGTATTAGTTTTTGTCGCAAAAAAGTTATCAGAAAAGGGGCAAGGTATTCTACCCATGTAATCATCTACCTTTACTTGATAAATTTTCTCTACATCCACCCACTCGCCCAAGTTTTTCTTCCCAATTTCAGTAAATTGCTTCATTCGATTTGCAATCATTTCATGGGTCAGCCCCATCTGCATCACATCTAAATGATCTTGATGAATTATATCTACTAAAGTTCTTGTATCATCACCTAAAAACCCATCTTTTGAAAACCTACTAGGTTTCATTTTATCTTCTATCTGACTTTTATTTGGACTTTGTTTCATAATATACCTCCTTAATTTTAGCTAAACTTATCAAAGAATATTTTATCATCTGTAAATCC
>CAZTHU010000160.1:4263-5186 GCA_964613575.1 uncultured Eubacteriales bacterium
ATTTAAAACGGTTATACAAGCATTTATCATTCCTGGACTACCACAAAGGTAGGCTTCGCTTTTAAAGCTATCTTTGACATGCCTATCTAAAACATCTGTAATAAGTCCTGTTTCACCTTTCCAATTATCAGTCTCTTCTGGCTTTGATAAAGCAGGAACATATCTAAAATTAGTATGTTTTTTTGCTATGTCTTCAAAAAATTTAACGTAAAACAGATCTTTCTTAGACACAGCTCCAAAATAAAATACCATCTTTTTATCTATCTTTTTTTCTATTATATCTAATACAAGTGATTTAATAGGAGCTAGACCTGATCCTCCAGCAATAAAAATAAGCTCATCACAGCCTTCACCCCTTAGGTAAAAGTCCCCATAAGGTCCGCTTAAGGTTACCTCATCCCCCTGCTTTAGGTGTTGATGAACAAATGTAGTGCAAATGCCTCCAGGCACAAGCCTTATCATATGTTCAACACCATCCTTTACATACGGCGGAGAAGAAATAGAATAAGCCCTAATTACCCCTTCTTTTATTTTATCATACGGCTTACTATGAAGCTGCATATATTGTCCTGCTTTAAAATCTATTTTCATAGATTCTGAAAATTTCAAAAAAACCTCTTTTATATCATAAGTAAGATCTTCAATTTTAGTAACCTTTGCACTAAACTGTTTTATACTAAAAATTTCTTTAGGTATTTTAAGTTTTAAATCATTTTTCACCTTAACCTGACATGATAATCTAACTTTTTTTTCAATCTCATCTTTACTTAGATAAGGCTCCTCTGTAGGCAAAATAGGGCCTGCTCCTTCGGTTATAGAAAGCTTACAAAGTCCACAAGTAGCCTTTCCGCCACAAGCAGAAGGTATATATATATTCTCACTTGCAAGTGCTCCTAAAAGCATATTGCCACCCTTAGTCTGGA
>CAZTHU010000161.1:0-5181 GCA_964613575.1 uncultured Eubacteriales bacterium
ATTTGGGGTATATTTCCTGACATAACCATAAGTTGTGATACAGATGCTGACAATGCAAACTCAAAAGCCTTAATACCATCATCAGTCTTTAATGGACTCATTCCCATTGTTTGCTTCAACCTTTTTTTAGTATTATCATCAACACTCATGCCCCCCTCTTCCCATAAAGGCCAATTAATAGATACAACTTTAGCTATCTTATTATATTGCAAATGATCCATAAAGCTATTTGCATATGCATAGTCCGCTTGTCCCAAATTACCTAATACCCCTGTAATTGAAGAGAAAAAGACTAAAAAATCTATATTTTCATCTTTAAAAACTTTGCACAAATTGCTAGCACCATAAACTTTAGGTTCTAATACCGCCTTCATATCTTCAGTTGTTTTTCTTAATATAAATGAATCTTTTTTCACACCAGCCGAATGTATAACCCCATTAATATCTCCATAATCCAACTTTATTTTATCAATCAAACTAAAAACACTCTTTTTATTTGAAACATCCGCCTTCAAGTAAGTAATGCTATGTCCCAAAGTTTGTAATTCTTTTAATTTATCTTGTTTTTCTTTTGATAAATCAGATCTACCAGAAAGCACTACATTGGCCTTTACCTTGCTTAAAATATAATTAGCAAAGATAAGTCCCATTGCACCCGCACCTCCTGTAATGAGGTAAGTACCACCTTCTTTCCACGTATAAGGTTCTGATTTTTCTATCGTTAATTCATCATATTGTTTTACAAACCTTGAGTGTTTTGTATACCAAACTTCTTCATCTGGATTTTCAAATTCATCCATTAAGCTATCTATAATATTAACACCCTCGTCTAGCATAACCGTTTTACAACTAAATTTAGAATTCTCTTGTTGCAGCGTTTTGTTCAAACCTACAACCGCTGCATTCATAGCATCCATAACAACATCTTGCTTGTTATACAAATATATAAACTCCATTTTATTTTTTATATTTTCTTCAATGAGCGACCTAAATAAACTAAGAAGATAATAAGCAGGTATTTGATTAAATTTAACTGATGCAACATAAACTATTTTTTCCGGAAGTAGATTTTCTTTTCTCAACAATTGCAATAATTGTTTAAAGTTCTCAGGATTGTCTATATTAAGTTCGTAAACACCATTTTCTATTTTTTTGTTTCTAACAGATGGTTTTACTAGAACCGTATTATATTTATTTTTTAAAAAGTCATACAATTCAATGTTATCATCAAAAACAAGGATATTAGAAAAGGATTTCTGTTTTAAATCATATACCTTTTTCTCTTCCCATTTTGTAGCAAAGTATGAAACATCTTGCTCTGATTCAATTTCAATAGGCATAACTCTTAAATTATCCATTTTAACAACGACACTCCCTTGTAAATCAAGAATTTTAACATCGAATATACCCTTACTTGTCATTTTTGCATAAACATAAGATTTAGGCGTAATTTGATTTATAATCTTAACGCTCCCTAATCTATATGGCACATAAGTAATACCTTGCTCTGGCTTCAACACTCCTAACACTGTTTGCAAAGCACCATCGAGCAAAGATGGATGTAATGTGAATTGTTCAAAAGAATCTAATAAAGATTCATCTACACTAAGTGTTGATAAACTTTCTTCATCATTTGCATAAAGGTTGACAATAGGTTGAAATGTTTTACCATAACACAAACCACTTTTTTTAAACATCTCATAACAGTTAGTCGGTGAGAGTTGAGTTGAACATCTAGATCTAATTAAATCTAGATCAATAATCTCCTGCTTGATTTTTTCGCTATTATTTCCGTACATAATCTTACCACTTGAATACACTTGTTTATTTTGCTCATTATTAGAATAAACTTCATATTCAATATGATCACCCTCAGGATATATTCCAATAAAAATAACTTGTTCTTCATCTGTTATAGTTAAAGGCTTAGACCATACAACATCATAAAGCTCGATAACTCTACTAGCTTTCGAGGCGAACTCAGCAGCAGCTCTTGCCATTTCAAGGTATGCAACCCCCGGCAAAACTTTATTACGCTTAATCATATGATCTCTTAAATAAAACTCTTTTCCTGTTAGTGTCTTTTTAAAGCATTGCTCTTCGAGTGTAGATACATTTGATTCAATAAGTGGATGTAATAAAACCATAGAATCTTGTTCTTCATTTGCTTGTGTCATTGAAATCCAATATCGTTCTTTTGAAAAAGGATAAAATGGTAGTGTTACTATCTGAGGTGCTTCTTTTCCATACAACTTACTCCAATCTATTTTTTCTCCAATAATCCAACAAGAAGCCAAACCATCTAAATCTTTATTCTTTATTAAAGATTCAATCAGTTCCTCATCATTTTGTCCAAAGTTTTCAATCCTTTCTTTATTACTTTTTTCTTTAATGTTATGTATATGCAAACCTACACCTTCATCTTTTTCAGAGATAAATAACCCTAATTTTTCTCTTACTTCTTCTATAGACGATGCTATAAAAGCCAACCGCTCTTCCATATGCTCTCTGCCTACTTGAAGTGTATAAGCAACAGAGCTAAGATCAATGTCAGTTCTCTTATCTAAAAATATATTCATTTCTTTAGCATACTCTATGAGCCTGTCCTTATTTTTAGCAGATAAAACAAATAATTGTGAAACATTCTTATTTAATTCAATCCTATCATTTTGATACTCCTCTATTATAACATGTGCATTTGCACCACCTGCACCAAAAGAACTTATTCCAGCCCTCCTAGGCACTAACTCTCCATCTAATTTCAGAGACTTCCAATCTGAAAGCTCACGTTGTACAACGAACGGCGTATCAGAAAAGTTTATTTTTGAATTTAATTTTTCTGAATGAATAGATGGAACTAAACTTTTATACTTCATTTGCAACAAAACTTTCGTCAATCCTGCAATACCAGCAGCTGCCTCTAAATGACCAATATTTGATTTTACCGAGCCTATAGAGCAATACTGCTTATTGTGAGTATATGTCTCAAATGATTTCGTCAACCCTTCAATCTCAATAGGATCCCCTAATGACGTACCTGTGCCATGAGCTTCTATATAACTAATAGATTTAGGATCAATACACGAACTTTCTAATGCCTGTGCAATTACTTCCGCTTGTTGAGCCGGATTTGGTACCGTATACCCACTAGCTCTCCCTCCATGGGTTAAGGCTGTCCCCTTTACCAATGCATAAACATTATCATTATTCAACTTAGATTTATTCAAAGACTTCAATATTACGGTCCCCACACCTTCACCCGGAACATAGCCATCACCATTATCTCCAAAACTTTTACACCTTCCATCACTAGACATGAAGTTATACTGACTTAAGAATAAATATTTACTTGGATGTATGCTTAAATTAACACCACCAACCACAGCAACATCAATCTCACCCCTTCTAATACTCTCAGTTGCATAGTGCAACGCTGTAAGAGATGATGAACACATAGTATCTATAGCCATGCTTGGACCATTAAAATCAAAATAATACGAAACCCTATTGGCGACAGAAGCGTAAGGCCAACCGGACGCAATATTATTACCTTTTATAGCTTCTTCAACGCCGTACATCTGATATTGCCCCCACATCACACCTACAAAAACTCCTACTTTATACTTTTTTAACGTCTCCTTTGTATAACCCGCATCCTCAATAGCATGCCATGTAGATTCCAGAAACAACCTCTCCTGTGGATCCATAAACTCTGCTTCTCTTGGTGAAATGTTAAAAAACAGGGGATCAAACTTATCATAGTCATTTATAAAGCCACCCCATTTACTGTTAATTTTACCCCGTTTATTTCTATCTGGATCATATGATTCATTGTAATCCCACCTATCGTGAGGTATTTCTGTAATACAATCTTTCCCTTCTTTTAAGTTTTCCCAAAATTCCTCCAAATTTTTTGCCATTGGATAGATTCCACTCAAGCCAATAATTGCAACATCTTTTTCTTGTTTAGATATATTACTTAAGTCATTATTAGAATATTCTTGAACTTTACTTTCTAAAATTTGTTCACTAGATATAACATTTTTTATCTTTTTTATAGAGCCTTGAATAATACCAAACTGTTGTTTTTCCTGCATTAACCCAAATTTTAATGTTTCTATTCCAGTTTTCATCTTCATAGGAATCAAGCCAAAAGTATTAAATAAAAAATGTTCAGCCTGTTCGTCAACACCCATTCCTCCATCTTCCCATAATGGCCAGTTAATAGAAAACACACTGCGATAATAACTCTTGTTTGAAAGTAATTGAACTAAATTGTCCATAAAACTATTTGCAAAAGCATAATCGCATTGTCCAATATTTCCCAATTCAGCAGTTATAGAGGAGAACATAACAAAAAAATCAATATTCTCCTCTCTTAGTGCATAATCCAAATTAATTGTTCCCATAACTTTAGGCGCTAGAACTTGCTGAATTTCTGGTTTCGTTTTAGAAAAAATAAACGAATCCTTCAACACACCAGCACTATGTATAACACCATCAATTTTGGTTAATCTTTGTTTTATATGTTTTATGCTATTTTCTACATCCTCTTGTTTCGAAATATCTGCCTTTAAATATACGACATGACTACCTAAATTCTCAATTTCTTTTACTTTTATTTTCTTATCTTCATCAAGGCTTGAACGTCCAATCAAAACAAGTGTTACATTAGCTCTTCCTGCTATAAATTTTGCGAACAGTAGCCCTAAACCTCCTAAACCTCCTGTAATGATATATACACCATTATCCTTAATCTCTATCCCCTTATCTTTTGATAATTGAAATTCTCTTAGCCTTTTCACATATCTTTGATTATTTTTATAGCAAACCTCTTCTCCTTTACCTTTATTTATAGTGACCATCTCAGAAAACAATACTTCTGACGAAAAATTTGTTTTTTCATCCAATTCTATCGTTTTAAATAAAAATTTAGGATTTTCTAATGACATTGTCTTTAAAAAGCCACTATTTCCAGCGTACAATGGATTTATATCCCCTTCTCGATTTGTTCCATGTATATATACTACTTTTATTAAGGAATCTAACTTTGCCAGCATAAGTGATTGACTAATATATAACAACGAATACATTCCTTCTTTTAACTGGTTGTTCACCCCATTTAAATCTCTTTCAAATTGATTTTTCGACCACATATGAACAATTTGATCTGGAACACTT
>CAZTHU010000162.1:0-5137 GCA_964613575.1 uncultured Eubacteriales bacterium
ACATCCCTTACACTTGCGATTAATCCATCACCTCTTATCGTCCCACTATCGCTAATCTGTCCCCCACTTTCTGCATACATGGGCGTTTTATCAAACACCATCACTACCTCATCGTTACCATTTGAATCTCGCAAAGCTTTTCCGTCTTTATCTAATAAAGCCAAAACTTTAGCCTCACAATTCAAGTCATCATAACCAAGAAACTGTGTCTGCCTAACTTGCATCCAAGAAGAATCCGCCCCATTTCTTATTATACCTTCTAAAATATTTGAGCCCGACGATGTCTCTTTACTCTTTTTTGAGATCTCTCTATGTTGCTCAAACTCTTTCTCGAAAGCTTCCCTATCAACACTTCCACCATTTTCAACAGCAAACTCCTCTATTAATTCAATAGGTATTCCATACGTAGTAAAAAGCAAAAATGCTTCCTTCCCATTTATCACAAAACCTTTTTCGCCTGTAATTTTCTCCATCCTAGAAAAACCTTCTCTTAATACGGTCTTAAAACCTTCATATTCTTTTTCAATAATACTTAGTATCTTTTCTTTATTTTTAATCATTTTAGGATAATACTTTCCATATCCTTCAATAACAACCTCAACTATGCTATTTAAACTATAATCATATAGCTTATTCTTTGTAACTATCCCTATACACTTTCTAATAAGCTTTCTTGGAATATACCCCCTCCCCTCATTCGAAGGCACTATATCCTCTGAAATGATAAATGTAGAAGTCTTTATATGGTCGGTGATAATTCTCTTATCTCTAATGCTTAAGTCCTTACCTAAACGCTTTGCCTTAGCGCTTACCTCGTCCATTATAGGTCGTATAAGATCTATATCATAAATGCTTTCATATCCATTTAATGTCATTTCAAGCCTTTCTATCCCAGCACCAGTATCTACACTCTTAAATTTTAGTTTTTCGAACTTTCCAGATGAATCTTTATAAAACTCCATAAAAACGCCAGCATTCCAAATCTCTATGTATCTACTTGTATTAAAAATACCAGTTTCATGATATGACTTCCCATAAGCATCCCCCGCATCATAAAAAACCTCTGTACAAGGTCCACAAGGCCCTGTTTGCGCCGTTGGCCCCCAAAAATTATCCTCTTTTGGGCAATACACTATATGGTCATTGCTAAACCCTACCTCTTCCCAGTATTTTGCAGATTCATCATCAGCAGGCATACTATTTTCCACATCTCCTTCAAACACAGTTGCATAAAGCTTTTCTTTTGGTATTTTAAGTTCATTAATAAGTAAGTCATAAGCAAGCCTTATAGCATCCTTTTTAAAATAATTATCAATAGACCAACTACCCAACATTTCAAAAGAGGTTGCATGATACCTATCACCTACATCATCAATATCAATGGTTCTAATACATGGCTGAATATTGCAAAGATTTTTTTTAGGAGGCTTTTCTTCACCCGTAAAATATTTTTTCAGAGGCGCCATCCCAGCATTTATAAACAAGAGAGTAGGATCATTTTTAGGAACAATAGATGCTCCTTGTATCTTTAAGTGGTTATTCTTTTCAAAAAAGCCTAAAAACTTCTCTCTAATTTCATCATAAGAAACCTTCCCCATACTACTCCCCCCTATTTTCTAATTCTGTTTTTCTATCCTCAAACCCTGGCTTTCCTAAAAGCGCAAACATATTCTTTTTATACTCCTCAACTCCTGGCTGGTCAAAAGGATTAACTCCAAGAAGATATCCACTTATTGCGCAGGCCTTTTCAAAAAAGTATATTAAAATTCCAACATTAAACTCATCAAGTTTTTCAATATTTATAACCAAATTAGGAACTCCTCCATCATTATGTGCCATAAGTGTTCCCTCAAAAGCTTTCTTGTTTATATAGTCAAAACTTTTACCCGAAAGGAAGTTTAAACCATCAACATTATCTGGGTCATCATTTACAAGAATATCTTTTCTTGGGGTTTTAACATTTATAATTGTCTGAAAAATATTTCTCAAACCATCTTGTACATACTGTCCCATTGAATGAAGATCTGATGTAAAACTAACACCTGCAGGGAAAATTCCCTTTTTATCCTTTCCTTCACTCTCACCATAAAGCTGCTTCCACCACTCAACAAAATACTGCAAACAAGGCTCATACCCTACCAAAATCTCAGTATTTTTATTTTTTCTGTAAAAAACATTTCTTAAAACAGCATACTGATAACAATTATTTTCTTCTAAATTCCTATTATTATAATGTTCTTGAGCATTTCTTGCCCCTTCCATAAGCTTATCAATGTCCGCCCCACTTACCGCTATTGGAAGTAGTCCCACAGCAGTTAAAACCGAAAATCTACCACCTACATCATCTGGGACAACAAAGGTTTCATAGCCTTGCTCTTTTGAAAGCTCTTTTAAAGCCCCTTTTGATTTATCAGTCGTCACATAAATTCTTTCTTTAGCCTCATTAACCCCATATTTTTTAACTAAAAAATCCTTTAGAACTCTAAATGCAATTGCGGGCTCGGTTGTAGTTCCCGATTTAGAAATAACATTTATAGAAAAATCTTTTCCTTCAAGCATCTCTAACAAATCATTTAAATATGTTGAACTAATATTGTTTCCCGCAAATACTACTTGAGGAACACCTCTTTTATTATTTGAAAGATTATTATAAAAACTATGTGATAATGCATCTATAACTGCCTTAGCACCTAAATATGAGCCCCCGATTCCTATCACGACTAAAACTTCTGAATCTTTTTTTATCTTTGTACTTGCAAGCTTTATTCTATCAAACTCATTTTTATCATAATTAGATGGTAGTTCTACCCATCCTGTAAATTCACTTCCCTGACCCTTTTTTTCATGTAGCATATCATGACAATTCGCTACAAAATCCTTCATATTATTTATTTCAGACTCTGCAAAAAAAGATAATGCCTTCGAATAATCAAATCTTAAGTTTTCCATAAAAAATCCCCCTTTTAAAAATCTACATCAAAAACCAACGCTAAAAGTATATCAAAAAAACACTCCGCACGCAAGCTAACATAATAATCACCAAACATCTCATATTACTAGGTGTTACAAAAAAACCTTTTTTTATACTAAAAAAAAGGTTTTTTTGTGCTAAGTTAGAAATATTCATATAGGGAAAATATAAAAAAACAACAGAAAAGATCATTAATATTGGAGGTATATTAAATGCAGTACCATAAAATAATCCGCAGATTAGTATTTATGCTTATGTTAATTACGGTAATTATAATATCATGCACATATGTTTTTGCAGAAAATATATATGCATCCGAATTACAAATAAAAAAAGGTTTTCTTGATGCTACGGAATATGATTTTGAAAATGACCATATTATAAGCCTTGATGGAGAGTGGGAATTTTACTGGAATGAACTCCTTGAACCTGATGATTTTAAAAATGCAGATGTTTTAAAAAGAGCCGAGTTTATTCAGGTGCCGTCAAAATGGACAAGTTATAAGTTAGATAGTTTTGGACATGCCACATACCGATTGAGGGTTAAGACCGATAGCGTTGCTCCGCTAATGGTACATTTTAAAAGATTAGATATTGCAAGTAAAATTTGGATCAACGGAAAGTTAGAAGCTCAAAACGGGAAAATAGGGAAAAATAAAGAAGATAGCAAGCCAGTACCTCACGAAAGGCTTATGTTAGCAGAGCCTTCAAATGGTGAATTGGAAATTATAATTCAAGTTTCCAATTATCATGTTTTAAATAATGGTTTAATAAAAAGTATTGAAATTGGAAGCATAAATAAGATACTGGAAACAAGAGACCTCAAATCAACATTAAATTACATCTTAATTGGAATTTATTTATTTGCAAGTATATATCATTTAGGTTTGTATATAATAAGACGAAAAGAGAAGGGCAACCTTTGGTTTGGTTTGTTTTGCGGAGTATTTACATTAAGAAATTTAATAAATTCTGAAATCGCTCAATTTATTTTTCCCAAAGAATGGTTATTTTTCTTATCTACAAGATCGGTCGTATACGCATCATTATTTGCCCTTATAACTTTTATGCTATATTTAATATCATTATTTCCAAATGTTATAGATAAATTCCATATGAATCTTTTTAAGTATCTATCTATCACATATTTTATTTTACTTACTATTCCTTCAAATTTATTAATTATAGAAGGTAATGCTTTGATAATAAGTGTATTTTCATCTATTTTCACTTATCTTTTTATTTATCTGATAATTAAAGGTTTCAAAAAAGGTTTCAAGGGCTCAATACCATTAATTTTAAGCACAATATTTTTTCTGGTGATTGGTATACATGACGGTATGGCACGAAGTGGCGTTATAATATCACCATACCTGATACCTTACGGTTTAGGTGTATATATTTTAACACAAGTATTTATTTTAGCTTCTAAATTTACAGATGCCTTTAATAAAGTTGAAATTTTTTCAAAAGAGTTACTTACCGTAAATAAACTAAAAGATGAATTTTTAGCTAACACCTCTCATGAACTGCGCACACCAGTGCACGGAATAATCGGTATTTCGGAGTCATTAATTTCCGGCGTAGCTGGGAAACTTCCAGCTACTGCAATAGATAATCTTCATTTAATCGCTAATAGCGGGAAAAGAATGTCAAATCTTGTAAATGACATTTTGGATTTTTCTAAAATGAAAAATTCTGAACTAGAAATATCAAAAGATAGCGTTGATTTAGAAAAAATAACTGATGTTACAATTCAAGTTATCAAAACAACAATAGAAAACAAAGATTTGAAAATAGTAAAAGAAATGCCAAAACACTTACCTCCTGTAAATGGAGACATGAATAGAATACAGCAAGTTATGTATAATTTAATCGGTAACGCTATTAAGTTCACTGAATCAGGCACGGTTACAATAAAACTTGAACCAATAAAAGAGTTTGTAAAAGTTTCTATAATTGATACAGGAATAGGAATCCCACAATCAAAAATCAATATAATTTTTGATGATTTTCAACAAGCAGATAGCTCAACTGCTAGACGTTTTGGTGGTACAGGTTTAGGTCTTACCATAACAAAAAAAATAGTGGAACTTCACGGTGGTGAAATTTGGGTGGAATCTGAAGAAGGCATAGGCTCAACGTTTATATTTACGTTACCCATTG
>CAZTHU010000163.1:0-5130 GCA_964613575.1 uncultured Eubacteriales bacterium
CTGACCAGTAACAAAAAAACACACATCTAACTACATAAAAACTCATATCCTATTGCTAAAACAAAATATTTTGTTATAATATCACTAGAAAAGGTTTATTGCAAATGGACTAACATAGTTTGTGGAAACGTTTTTATATGCTTACATTTAATTTAAGGGGAGTCACATATGCCTTCAGAATACTACACCAAGGTTAAAAGCACACTTTCTAAAATTCTAATTGCAAACATCGTAGTTGCAATTACAAAGATTATATTAGGCTATATAGCTCACAGCTCAAGTTTAATAGCAGATGGCTTCCATTCATTTACAGACGCCACCTCCAACGTAGTTGCCTTTATCGGTACTCACTTTGCTTCTAAACCAGTAGACGAAGATCACCCCTATGGACACAACAAGTTTGAAACCTTAGCAGGTTTATTTATATCAGCCATGCTTTTTTTCATCTCAGGGCGGATAATCTACCAAAATATCTTTAAGACATCAGACATTGAAAGCATAAATATATCTTTTCTTAGTATATTGATATTGGTTTTAACTCTACTGGTAAATATATTTGTCTGCATATTCGAACACAGGCAAGGTAAAAGTTTAAACAGTCAAATACTTATCTCTGATTCATTACATACAAGGGGCGATATCTTTATTTCCTTAGGTGTTATCTTGACCCTTATCTCTGTAAATCTTGGCGCTCCCATTATAATTGACTCTATAGTATCAATAATAATTGCACTATTTATCCTTTACACTGGTATTGAAATTTTTAAAGATACAAGTGGCGTATTAGTTGATAAGGCAGCAGTAGATACAGAAGAAATAAAAAACATTACAATGAAATTCGAGCATGTAAAAAATGTTCATAACATTAGAAGTAGAGGCTCTAATCGTGAAATATATATAGATATGCACGTGATGGTTAACCCTGAACTTAGTATCAGGAAATCACATGCACTAAGTCACCAAATAGAGCATGAACTAAGAGAAAAACTTGAAAAACACACTCATGTTATTGTTCATATAGAACCGTATGAAGATAATTAATTAACAACAAAATTTTTTATTCCAGCAGGAATTCCACAATTAATAAAAGAATTTTTACAATGACTGTTTTTTAAAATTTTAGGCCTTAAAGGCAGATAACTTATATGGGAGGTTTTAACAGATGCCAATCATCTACAATGAAACAAATCAAACATTTCACCTTTTTAGTAGCGACACAAGCTATGCCTTCAAAGTAATTAACTCAGGACATCTCGTACATCTTTATTGGGGTAAAAAAATACGAAATATAGATGTTCAAAGCATATTTAACATGATGGAACTCCAATACTTTACGCCAAGTCCTGTTCCCGTGGATATACCCATTTCACTAGACTCTTTACCACAAGAGTTTCCAACCTGTGGTACTTCTGACTTTCGAAACCCCATATTAGAGGCTAGAATGGCTGATGGTAGTAGTACCTGCGTACTAAAATATCTTACACATACCATTGTTAAGGGAAAACCTGAAATTACCGACCTTCCCTCTACATACGTCGAAAATGAAGATGAAGCAACCACTCTAATAGTAAGCCTTTTAGACCATCTAACAGGCCTTAACATCGACATGTATTATACTGTCTTTGAAAACTTAGATGCTATTACTCGCAGATGTGTAATAAAAAACAAGGGGATTGTAGACATATCACTAAAGCGAGCACTTAGCTGTAGTGTAGATATGCACAATAGAGAGTTCGACATGATTCATCTAACAGGTTTTTGGGCTAGAGAGCGTCATATAAAAAGAACTCGCCTTACAAATGCAAGCATTTGCATAGACAGTAAAAGAGGTGCTAGTGGACATCATCAAAACCCATTTATTGCACTTTTAGACCCCTATGCAAATGAAAATAGCGGCGATGTCTATGCTTTTAATTTAGTATACAGTGGTAATTTCCTTGCACAATGTGAAGTTGACCAATTTGACCAAACTAGAATTAATATAGGTATAAATCCGTTTGACTTTTCTTGGCTTTTAAAACCAGAAGAAGAGTTCTCAACGCCCGAGGTTGTAATGGTTTATTCATCACAAGGTCTTAGTAAAATGTCTAAAACCTTCCACGACCTTTACCGTCAAAGGCTTTGCAGGGGAGAATACAGGGATAAACCACGCCCAGTTTTACTAAATAACTGGGAGGCTACATATTTTAACTTTGACGAACCAACGCTAGATAATCTTGCTAGTAGCGCTCAAGATTTAGGGATAGAACTATTCGTATTAGACGATGGTTGGTTTGGAAAAAGAAATAATGACGATAGTTCTCTTGGAGATTGGTATGTTGATAAAATGAAGCTCCCTAATGGTCTTGACACATTAGGTAAAAAGATAAATGAACGCAATATGAAATTTGGGCTTTGGTTTGAACCCGAAATGGTCTCACCCGATAGCAATCTTTACAAAGAACACCCCGACTGGTGCCTCCAAGTTAGTGGACGCACATGTTCTTTAGGTAGAAAACAGCTTATATTAGACATCTCAAGACAAGATGTTAGAGAAAAAGTTCTCAAAATGATGACCGACATCTTAGACAACGCACCTATTGAATATGTCAAATGGGATATGAATAGAAATATGAGTGAAGTGGGCTCTTTACTACTACCTCCAGAACGCCAAAGGGAAACTTCACACCGATATATTTTAGGGCTTTATAAAATGATGGATTATCTAACTAATAGATACCCTCACATCCTCTTTGAGGGCTGTGCATGTGGTGGTGGAAGGTTTGATCCTGGAATACTATACTACATGCCACAAATTTGGACTAGTGACAATACCGATGCAGTAGAAAGGATGAAGATACAATATGGCACAAGTCTAGTTTACCCCCCTATAACTATGGGTGGGCATGTTTCAGCTGTTCCAAATCATCAAGTTTATCGTACTACTTCACTAGAAACAAGAGCGCATGTTGCAATGTTTGGAAACTTTGGATATGAACTTGACTTAACCGCCCTTACTGAATCTGAAAGAAAGTCAACAAAAAAACATATTGAAATTTACCACTGTGTTAAAGACATCTTTCAATTTGGTGATTTTTACAGACTTATCGACCCCTTTGAGACCAATGAAGCTGCTTGGATGAGTGTAACTAAGGATAAATCAAGAGCTGTTGTCTCTTATTTTGAAGTATTAGCAATTCCAACACCACCTATTACAAGGCTAAAACTCAAGGGATTAGATGAATCATCAGATTATAAAATAGTAGAGACCAGTCAAGTTATAGGCGGAGATACTCTTATGCATGTTGGTATCAACATGCCAATTCTACAAGGCGATTTTAGAAGCATGCTTCTAAGATTAGAGCGAATATAAACTAATTAAATATTACATGTCAGTGGAAGATTCAATGGCTTGGAATAAAAAAAAACAACATCACATTAAATTTAAATAAATAACAAAAAAAGTATCAGATACTACATGATACTTTTTTTGTTATATGTTAGACCTTGGAAAAATAACCTTGAAAATATTCTCTTCCCCAATATTTATAAACTTAACTCCACCTATTTTTGAAAACGACTTTGAAATCTTATTTACTCCACCACCTAACCTTAAGAATCTCTTTTTGTCATCTAATAGCATTAATCTTTGATAAAGCCACGGATTTCTCCTTATATTCTTCTTATCTCTAGAGAATTTATAAACATTATTTCCTGCAATTAAAGAGCCAGGGTTTGTAATTATAATCTCTTTTGGCTTTATTAAAACATTTATGCCATTAGAATTATCTAAGTAATCTCTATGAACAAGAGCATTAGCTATAGCCTCTTTCACAGAATCTAGCGGATAATTAAAATCATCAATTTTATTTTCAAGAAAACTAGATACTTTATCTAATGTCGTAATCAAATTATCATAAAACAAAGTAACCTCACTACCACAAATAACCTTAACATAGGCATGAGGCAAAAAAACAGGTAGATTCTTACCAAAAAGTAACATACCACCTATAGTTGAATGAATTCTATCACCCTTTACACCCCTACCTAATATACCCATAGCCTCTAATAACATAGTATTAGGCTTTTCCTTTCGCACCCCTAAAACACTAAAATACTTTTTTAAAGCTTGCATATCTAAGCTCTCTATGCTAGTGTTTTTCAAAACTACAGTTTCATATGAGATCATGCCATTTTCTTGAAAAAGGTTTGCAATCTCAAACCTTCTTGCAACATCAGTTGTAGAACCTCTTCTAATATAAAATGATCCATTTTGAATCATCTGATGTGGTTTATACATACTCCTAAAAACCGTCATAACCGCAACCCATTTTCCATGATGCTTTAATATATCTATGGAAATTGGAACTGGAGGATCACAGCGCATATAAATTATTTGCTGTATCTGTTCTTCCTTATAAGCCTTTGGGTCTATACCTATAATTTTCTTTGTCTTATCTTCAACTCCAAATACAATATGTCCCCTACCACCTCTAGAATTAGCAATAGCTATAACATCCTTAGTAAGCTCTTTTCTCTCACCCTCGGTATTTAGAATAAGAAGTCTCTTAAAGTCTAGTTTTTCGCCTTCATCCTTCTTTAATAGCTTACCTAACTCCTTTTCATCCAAACGACTCACCTCCGTCACAATCTCAATTAAGTATAAGTATCTAAATTGAATCGTCATCTTAGGTTACAGGTTAATAGTATCGGTAAAACCCAAATCGCTTACATCTATACGCCTTTTAACAATACATTCGTAAGCTTTATTTAAAAATTATACGAAAACGAAATCACATTATCTACAACTGTTGCGTTAAAAACAGATCTTCTAAACTCTCCCTGCGTCGTATTAGTTTAGCGTCTCCCCTAGATGTTATCAAAACCTCTGCTGGTCTTAGCCTATTATTATAATTTGAGCTCATACAAAATCCGTAAGCCCCAGCATCTAAAAGCACTAAACAATCGCCTGTTCTTATTTCAAAAAGTTCTCTTTCCTTTGCTAAAACGTCGCCCGTCTCGCAAATATTTCCAACAACATTAACCTTCCTCTTTTCACCCTCTTGAAGTAACTTCCCATCCCGAAAAACTTCAATCTCATGGTGAGAATCATACATTACTGGTCTTTTTAGCACATTAAACCCTAAATCC
>CAZTHU010000164.1:0-5125 GCA_964613575.1 uncultured Eubacteriales bacterium
TAATCACAGTATTTCCAAATCTACCAAGCCTAGAGATTCTTGATAGTCTAATAAGTCTAAACAATCTAGCCAGACGGAAAAATCTAAACACGATATCCAAGGGGATAATTGCAATTATCTCTATCCAAGACGATTTAAAGAATCCAAGTGATGTCCCTTCCCACCTTTTAAACCTAAAATAAAGATCTATTGCAAAAATTCCACAAACGATAAAATCAAAAATCTCAACAAAAGCACTAAATCTAAGATCATCAATTAAAAAAGTATCTACTAGCGACAAAGACAAGATAAGTAAAACTAGCAAAACCATAAATGTCTCTATCTTTTGTTGAACATTTGAATTGGTTGTTAAAATCAAATACAAAGTTTTAAATATTTTTATAAACTTATTTACAGTTTTCAAAATCATTCTCACTATAAATTTTATAAATCTCATCAAAACACTTCCTTGTAATTGGCAAAATAATATCTAAGTCTAATTAAAGCTAACTTCTATTCCATCTGTTTTAGAATAATTCATATTTTTATCAACAATAAGAGCCTCAAAACCATCTAACCCTTTAATCACTTCCACTCCTTCTTCTATAGTCATGTTAAAAAGGGCAGTTGCCAGAACATCTGCATCAATAGCATAGTCAGAAACTATTGTAACACTTGCTATCCCCATTGTCGACGGATAACCAGTTCTCGGGTCAAATATATGATGATATTTTATTCCTGTTTCATCATAAGCCTTCTCTAAGAATCTTTCATAATTACCTGATGTAACAACAACCTCGTTCGATGCGCTAACCACAGCAAAATGTTGATTGCTTGCTCTTGACAATCTAGGATCTGCTACACCTATTCTCCAAGGAGTTCCATCTACTCTATCTCCAATAACTAAAACATCTCCCCCTAAATTTATAATGGCATGTTCCACACCTTCATCCTTTAAAAGCTCTAAAATTTGGTCTCCTATAAAACCTTTTGCTATACCACCTAAATCAATCATCATTCCCTCTTTTTTGAGAAATACCTCTTGTTTTTCTTCATCCAAGAAAATCTTTTCATAATCCACTAAACTTAACTTTTCTAACACCTCTTTTTCATCAGGTACACTTCCATCAATCGAATTAATATCCCACAGTTTTATTATCGGATATAATGTGATATCAAATAATCCGTCTGTTAAATTTGCATATTCTACTGCCCTTCTTATAACGTAAAACGTCTCTTCTGATACCTTAACTGGTTCTATACCAGACATCTGGTTTATTTGGTAAACATCACTTGTTTTTATAGATATGCTCATTTTCTTTTCTAAATCTCTAATCCTTTCCATAGCACTTTCTATAATTTTTTCACCCTCTTCATGCTCATCTACTCTTATGTTAATATGTGTATCCAAGGCGAAAAAATCTTTGCTATAGCTTTTGGCTTGTCTTGAATTTACTATGTTTTCGCAACCTACTAAGGTTATCATCATTACAAAAATCAAAATAACTAATCGAATTTTAAACATTTTATTAATCCACCCTTCAAACTTATACTCATTTATTGATTTTTAATCTAAAACCATATATACTTTTAAAATCAAATATCAAATATCAAAAGTCATTACTAAGGAGTATATATTTTTATGAACAAAAATTCAACAGGTAATAATATTAAAATATATAATAGACAAACTAAATCAATTGAAGAAGAAGTAATATTTCAAGAAAAATATATGAAATTTTTCCTGCAAAATACTTTTGGTAAATTTTTATCCAAAAGAGTTCTAATAAAAAAATGGGTTTCTTATTTATACGGATTATACTGTGAGTCAATACTTTCACGCCATAAAATAAAAAATTCAATTAAAAATTACAATTTTAATATTAATGAAATAGAACAGCCAATCACCGAATTTAAAAACTTTAATGAATTTTTCACTAGAAAATTAAAAAATTCATATAGACCAGTAGATACCAAAGAGAATATTCTAATCGCCCCATCGGATTCAAGGCTTTGTGTGAGTGATATCAAAGATGATTTAACCTTAGATATAAAAGGATTTAACTACACGATAAAAACGCTTATAAAAGACAAATCTATATCATCAAGCTTCAAAGGTGGTTTATGCTTAGTTTTCCGCCTAGCCCCAATCGATTACCACCGATATATCTATATTGATAATGGCTTTCATGAAACAATTGTAAATATTGATGGCAAATATAATTCGGTTCATCCACTTTCTTTAAAACTAAATAACAATGTATTCCTTGAGAACAAGCGCTCTTACTGTATTTTAAACACCGAAAACTTTAACGAAGTTCTGTATATGGAAGTTGGAGCAATGTTAGTAGGAGAAATATGTAATCATTTTCCTAATGGTACAGATTTTAAAAAGGGAATTGAAAAGGGTTTTTTTAAGTTTGGCGGTTCTACGTTAATATTGCTATTTAAACCAAATACAATTATTTTAGATCAAGACATAATTCAAAACTCCAAAAATGGAATTGAAACAAAAGTTCAATGTGGGTCGAAAATCGGAACCAAGTTTGACCCTTAAAATCTAACTTAAGAACATCGCCATTTTAATCTAAGCTAAGATTTCTGTTTCTAAGCTCACCATTTAGGTCGTTTTTAGGATTAGCCCATTTTTGCATCTTCAAAAGTGCTTTATCACGACATGAGGTTGGAACATAAGAGATTTTTTTTCCAATAGAATTAAAAAAACTTGAAGGCTCAACTTTCTTTAACGAATTTGTCCAGAAAACAATTTTTTCATCAACTAACTTTGGATTTTTTAACCACTCCCTATATATAAGCCTAAATTCAGAATTAGTGAACATTATACTCTTTTCTTTTTTTAAAAAGGCTTTAAAAGGATCAAAATCACCTAGTAAAAAATGGATTTGTTTTTTTTGCCTACCTTCTAATATTCTAGTAACCCCTGCTTTGCAAAGTTTTTTAACCCTTTTATCCCTAGAACCAGTCTCAAACCTTCTAATTTTATATGGGTTATACCTTGGATGATGCTCCACATACTCAGCATGTTTTTTTGCTTCGCTAGATTTTGCATAATATTTCCCATAGTACTTGCCTTTTTTCATATCAATTATTTCATTATTTAAGAAATCTACAATCGGATAAGGCATCTTATAAGTGCCAATTAAAACTCTTCCCCGTTCCTTGGAGCAACCATAAATTAAATCCCCTTGTTTTACTTCAAAAATCAAATCATGCAAATTTCTCCCCTTATCCGCTTTGCGTATTTTTCCTTTCAACTCATTTAAAGCATCTTTAGATTTTTTTTGATCAGCTTTAAAAAAAATTTCTGTTATATCAACTTTTTCTAAGCCAGTAATAAAATTTTTAGACAGCGCAGAAATAAAATCTTTTCTATTGTAATCAATTATTTTTTTTGCTATCGTGTTTTTCTCTGAGTAATCAAGTAATGACTCATCTAATGATGAGCTAAACATTTTTTTATCATTTGAAACGATCGCTTTTATTAATCCACGCATGTATTGACTTTCTGGATTTTCAGCTTTATTTTCCTCGAACTTAAAGCAATTTAAATATTTTAGAATTCTTTTTATAAACAAACAAATTCCTCCCAAATCTAAACTTAATACTTATTTGCTTACTGCGCTAAATAGTATCGAAATTTTTGCATGCATAATTCCCAACATCACTTTACATAGTATACTCCCCCTAGTTTGTAAAATCAAGTGCCTTACTACTAAAATATTGATATACTAAACTATTAAAATTTCAAAATTTAGAATAAAACCGCACATGAATAGAGAAACTACTTTTAGATGCGACTCTTTTTTCAAAAGAAGTCTCAAATTTAAACTTAAATTTTAAAACAAAAAGGAGAGAGTTTTATGCACAAAAATTCTTATATTGAAAATGGTGTTATCGCAACACCTTCAACGCCAAGTTTCGGAAGAAAAGTAACATTAACCTACAATGGATTACTACCAAGAAATGGAGCAAGCGAGGTTTATGCTCATGTTGGATATGGTTGTGATTGGAAGGATTCTTATGATTACAAAATGACTAGAACAAACAACGGATTTGAAACTACAATTCCAGTTTGTGCCTCAGAAGATTTAAACGTATGTTTTAAAGATCCTTTAAACAATTGGGATAACAATTATGGACATAACTACAGTTTCAAAGTTATGGAATAATTTAAAATAAACTTTAGATCTCTAGCACCTCAAATGAGGTTTTTGCTTCTAATTTAAATTTCTCCGACTACGTGGGAGTCTTATAAAGATTTCTTAATTGCGCATAACAAAAAAAGGTGGCAGATAATTTTTTCTATCTGCCACCTTTTTTCTTATTTTAAATCATACTATCCTAGCTTACCATTTACCTTTTTTCATGTGTCCTTCTAGTTCTGCCTTACTTCTTTGTTTCATTACCCAGGACTCATCTTTTGCTTTGTTAAACACCGAAACACAAGCTGGGTCTAAATTAATTGCAATTCCCTCTTCGCAAAGCTCTTGAATTCTACCGCAAAGACCAACTATCTCCATATGTATATCATTAGTTATATCTGAGTTATAAACCTTATCTGCTTCTTCGCTACTAAGTTCTACAAACTTATCTTTAGGTGCTCCACACTTTGGACATACATCCGGTGCTTCATCCCCTTCATGAATATAGTTACACACCGTACATTTCCATAATTTTTTCAAGAAAAACACTCCTCTTCTTTAGTTGATTTTTTTTACTCTTCTTCTGCTAAGGGTACATATGTTCTTTGAGCCAACTCAGTATCAAGTAATAAAAGCCCTCTACCATCACCCTCAACTAATTTTAACTTACCAATTAAAGTAGCCATACTAGCCTCTTCTTCAACCTGCTCAGTTACAAACCAATTCAAGAATGTGTTTGTAGCATAGTCTTTTTCCTCTAATGCAGCCGCCACTATATCATGAATTGATCTTGATATAAACTTTTCATGCTCTAAAGACATTTCTACAATTTCTAAAGGTGATTTAAAGTCATGTTGTGGCTGGTCTAGTTGTCTTAGTAATACTCTTCCATCAGTATCTGCAACATAAGTGTATATCTTCATCGCATGATCTCTTTCTTCTAACGCTTGTACTTTGAAATAGTTCGCAAATCCTGGTAGATC
>CAZTHU010000165.1:0-5074 GCA_964613575.1 uncultured Eubacteriales bacterium
GGTGTAAATTAAATAAAAGTTAAAGCTAGAGGATAATTTTAATTGAATAAGGATACAAAGAATCTGTATTAGGTATTTAGTTTAGGATGCCTAATACAGATTCTTTTTAAATTTAACTTAATGTATCATTTTAATTAAAACGATGCTTTGGCATAAGGATGCCAATGAGCGTTAAAATTTAAATTTTACGGCTTTCATAACTTCTTAGTAATTCAACAAACAATTTTGGTACCTTTAGCATGTTTTCTTCTTGTTCAACATAGGCTATTCTCATTTGGGTCATTCCAGGGTTAGTTTGGTTATCTTTCACATCATAAAATCCTGGCATTGGTGCTACCAATAATGTAGTATCAACCCCATCAATATTAACAGAGCCTTCTTTGGCACAATACATAACAAAATCTACAGCGTTAAAGCCTTCCTTTACAATATTTCTAACATCTACTACAGTATAAATAGACGCTGCGGGAGTAGAAACAATAAGTTTTGGTTCTAATTCTTTCAATTGTCCATAAACATTAACCATCATTTTTTGATAGTATTCACGAAGCTCTTTGCACCATCTTGAAATCTCTTCTTTGCTCTCGTGTGCCATTGCGCCAAAGATATATTGACCTATAGCATTACTGCAAAGATTTGCAGTATACTCAGCAACAGATTTTTTATGGAAATCTTTGTTGTCGGTAATAAGTGCTCCTATTCTAAGTCCACAAGCATTCCAAATCTTTGATGTTGTTTCAATACTAATCCTTCTTCCTTCGATACCTGGAACTTCATTGTTTGTAAGACCCCAAATGCTTACTAAATCGTTATCGGTATAGTAAAGTTCACGGTATGCTTCATCGCTAATCATCCACATATTGTACTTTACGCAAAGCTTAGCTAAGGCTTGCAGAGTATTATAATCATAAAGTTGACCTGTGGGGTTGTCGTAAGGTATAACAACAAGAGCGCCTGGTCTATTTATTTGTATTGCCTCTTCTATTTTTTCCATAGGAGGGAAGTCAAACTCACCATCTTCGTTTAAATGCCTAGAAATCGACATAGTACTGCGACCAATTCTTTGAGCAAAAGCTTTATAATTAGTATATGCAGCATCAATTAACATTAATGGTTTTTCATTAGTGCCTGCGTCTCCACAAACTCCTAAAATAGAAAGTTCCATAGCATGTGAACCACCATCTGTAATTTGTGAAAATAAATTGTCTGTTTTAAATCCTCCTGCGGCTATAATATTTAAAAATGCGTTATTTGCCTCTGGAATTCCTGCAGTAGTTGAGTATTTTACAACTCCATTTGAGAAGGGACTTTCTTCTTCTCCTAAACTAAACATTCTCTTTTGCATTTGTGGGTGCGTAGGTAGCGAAATATTTCCTATCGCAACATTGATGGATTTTGGCTTAACTTCACGCTCTTCAAAATTAATCTGAGCCAATCTAATATCTGATGGCACCCTCGTTTTAAAATGATTTGACAATACAGGTTCACTCATAATTTGATACCTCACTTTTTATAGTATTTTTACAACCTTAACTTATAGTGTAGCATTTTTTATTTTATTTTCAAGCAAATTTTTAACTAAAGCAAAAAAACTAAAAAATTTTCTTGCTATGTAAAATTAAAGATATTTTCTTTGATATTTTATATGGCATGAGTTATTATTTATATATACTTTTAGATGTCTCAATTTTTTCATTCCAAAAATTGTTTACATTTGAAGCGTAAATATTTAACAAGTAGTTAATGATAAGTTAAAAAAGGAAGTGATTTTTTTGAAACAAAAGTTATTTATAATTTTTTCAGATCTTGATGGGACTTTTTTGCCGCTAAAGGATGATACTTTTAATAAATTAGTAGCCTTTATTAAAGACTTGAAAAAAAGAGAAGATGTGAAGGTGAAGTTTTGTCCTATCACTGGAAGATGTGCTGATTATACCTTGAATTTCATGAATGATATTAATGAAAGATTCAAAAAAAACGGAATTGAAAACGTAGTAGAATTTGCAGGTTCTGAACAAGGCAGTGTTGTTATTGAGAATAAGAATGGTAAACCATCGATAGAAAAGGTTGGCATAAAAAACAAGGAAGATTTAACCATCTTTGAAGATGTAAACAAATTTGTTAAAAATAGTAAATATAATGATTATTTAACAGTTGATGAAGATAGGTTTTGTTCTAGCTTTTTTAAGGTTCGTGAAGAGGTTTGTAAATTAATTAGTAAAGATAGAATAAAGCAAATTTTTGAGGAATTAAAAAAAGATTTATTAAAAGAGTTTGGTGATAAAATCTTGCCAACACCATATAGATTTTTGTTTGATGTTACCATTCCAAAGGTAAGCAAAGATACTGCTATAAATCATATTCTTTCTAAATATGACCGTTCTTATAATACTGTTGGATTTTCTTATTCAGGTGATGCGGAAAACGACATAAAAGCATTTACATATGTTTCAAAGCTTGCGGAGATAGGGGGGATTAAAGCACATATTATTCTACCTTCTAATATAAAAGAATGTGTTAAATGCGATGAGCTTGAGGCATGGAAGGATAAGTATCCAGACTTTAAAAAAACTATAGAAGTTTCACAAGAGCCATTGTTTGATGGTGTTATAGATTTGTTAAGAAAAAAGCTAGATGACAAGACACTTGTTGCTAATAGAAAACTGCTTAGTCGTTCGGCAGATGATTTATGTATTTAGAGAGTGAGATTTTAATTAAAAATATTAAAGAATTTATACAGTATTTCTAAACAGTTATGTTGTTGTGACGTTTTACAAAGAGAAAGATTAACTTGTAGTTTTGTGGGGTGTTTAAATTGATACTTATATCAGCTGAGAATATAACAAAAAGCTATAGCGAAAAAATGTTGTTAGAAGATTGCACGTTGTATTTAAACGAAGGTGAAAAGATTGGAATAGTTGGAGTTAATGGCACAGGTAAATCCACGTTGTTAAAGATTATTGCAGGAATTGAAGACCCCGATGCGGGTGTGGTTAATAAGGTTAATGGGGTTAAAATAGGTTGCTTACCACAAAATCCCATTTTTAGAGAAAATAAAACTGTTATGGAACAAGTTTTTATGGGGTTAACATTAGAAGATAGAGAGGTTTTTGAGCATGAGGCTAAGAATATTTTAACAAAGCTTAATATCACAGATTTTAATAAAAACGTTTCTACATTATCGGGAGGGCAAAGAAAAAGGGTTGCAATTGCAAGTGCTTTAATTCAGCCATGTGAAGTCCTTGTTTTAGATGAGCCTACAAATCATATTGATAATGATATGGTTATATGGTTAGAAAACTACCTAACGAAATTTTCAGGTGGAATTTTGATGATAACTCACGATAGGTATTTTTTGGACAGAGTAACAAATAGAATTGTGGAGATAAGTAATAGTAAGTTATACAGTTATCAAACCAATTATTCTAAATTCATAGAGCTAAAAGCTGAACGAGAGGAAATGGAATTAAGCTCTGAACGCAAACAAAAAAGCTTGTACAAAAATGAATTGTCATGGATGCAAAGAGGGGCAAGAGCACGGAGTACAAAAAGTAAATCTAGAATTGATCGATTTGAGGCACTTAGCAAAAGAAAAGTGCCTCAAGAAGAACAAAAATTAAATATAAGTTCAGTATCTAAGCGTTTAGGCAAAAAGACGTTGGAAATAAAGGGGATATCAAAGAGTTTTGATCATAAGCAATTAATAAAAAACTTTGATTATACATTGTTAAGAGATGATAGAATAGGTATTATAGGTAAAAATGGATGCGGAAAGTCAACGCTCTTAAAAATTATAGTTGGAAATTTAGAGCCTGATACTGGAGATGTTACTTTGGGTGATACTGTAAAAATCGGGTATTTTTCGCAAGAGTGTGAACAAATGGATCATTCAATGAGGGTTATTGATTATATTAAGTCTATTGCAGATAATGTAGTTACCACTGATGGAGTAATCACAGCTTCGCAAATGTTAGAGAGGTTTCTTTTTCCTTCACACTTACAGTGGAATACAATAAGCAGGTTATCTGGTGGAGAACGGCGCAGATTGTTTTTGCTAAGCGTTATTATGGGTGCTCCAAACATTCTTATCTTAGATGAACCTACCAATGACTTAGATATTATGACACTATGTATATTAGAAGACTATTTAGATACATTTAATGGTGCCATTATAGTAGTTTCTCATGATAGGTACTTTTTAGATAATGTTGTAGATAAAATTTTTGAGTTCCAAGACTACGGAAAAATTGTAGGCTACACTGGTGGGTATTCTGATTATTGTGAAAAAAAGATAGAAAATGAAAAAAAGAATGATTCTATGAAAGAGAGCAAAAATGAAAAAGTAGTAAGTCAAAAAGGAAGCTACAAGTCTAGAGAAAGAAAAATTAAATTCACTTTTAAAGAAGAAAAAGAATTTAAAACAATCGAGCAAGAGATACAAAAAATAGAAAATAAAATAGAGGAAACAAAAAAATCTATGGAATTAGAGGCTAGCAATTATAGTAAATTAGGCGAGTTAATGAATGAGAATGAAAAGTTAGAGAGGGAATTAGAAGATAAAATGAATAGATGGCTATATTTAAATGAGCTTGCACAAAAAATTAAAACTGGTGGATAGCAGTTTTAATTTTTTGTGCAAACTAGCTCCGATTTTTGTAAAAAGTGTAGAAAGTTAAGCAGTAAAGTAAATATTATTGCATACTTTGGGGCTATCATCATAAGGTTCTGCTCTTATCACTTGATAAATCTTTTGATTTGTTTAAAAAGTTTGCCAATCCTTTTTTGGTTTGTTGTGGCTCTATATTATTTTTTTCTGCTATAGTTTTAATTGTATTTTTGATATTTTTTTTCTCGTCGTATGATAATGAAGATTTGGATATTTTATTAATAACCGAGTCATACAATTTAGAGTTTAAATAATCAACAGTTTTTTGAGGATCTTTTCCTTGTAAATGTTCACGGATTAGTTTTGTATTTTCAAACTCATCTACTATTAAGGTTTTTTTAATTTTTGCGGACAAACCATTGTTTTTTAATATATTGTCTAATTGATCGTTAAATGAAAAAATTATCT
>CAZTHU010000166.1:0-5068 GCA_964613575.1 uncultured Eubacteriales bacterium
TGATATTTATGGATTGCCAAATGCCTGTTATGGATGGTTATGATGCAACGAGAAAAATACGTGAAATAGAAAACGACACCAAAAAACATATCCCAATTATTGCAATGACAGCTAATGCAATGAAAGGCGATGAAAAAAAGTGTATTGATGCTGGGATGGATGATTATTTGTCAAAGCCTATGAAAGTTGAAGATTTAGATAAGGTTTTAACGAAATATTTAGAGAATTTAAGGTGAAGATTAGGCCATTTAAAAACTCTATTATTAATTTAAAAGAAGTTTATAATAAGTAAATGAGGTTATTGGGAATGGGGAAAATGGATTATATTAAAAAGCACATTGAAAAATGATATTTGTGCTGATATTTATAACAAAAACATATACTGCAACAAGACCTTCACTTAAACAATATAATAGATCTGAATATTTGTTCTATATTTGGTCATGAGAGTAGTTTTTTTTGAGTTTCTTAATTTTGATATCTATTTCTTTTAGTATCGATTTCTTTACTATGTTTTTTGCGAATGAATGCTCAATGCCATTTTTTAAAATCTTTATTGTTTCGTCAAAACAAACCCCAGTTTTCAAAAGACGATCGTATTCATCCATTAAGGTAACATTGAAAACAGATCTATCGTCTGTATTTAACGTTACTGTAGCTCCTTTTTTTATTAAAGATGAAATAGGGTGGTTAGCTAGCGAATCTACTCCTTTAGTATCTATATTGCTTTTTATACATATTTCTAAGGGGATTTTGTTTTTTACAATATAATCTAAAACTTCATTGCTTTTTTCAGCTGAAAAACCATGACCAATTCTATTAGCACCTAAAATGCTTATAGAATTTATTATATTTTCTGGATTTCCAGTCTCACCTGCATGAACTGTAATTTTTAGCCCCTTTCTTTTTGCTAGATCAAAGGCTTTTTCATATATTTGAGGAGGGAATGCTTCTTCGTTGCCTGCTAAATCTATAGCCACAACACCTTTGTTTTTATATTTACTTGCTAGTTCTACGGTTTCGATAGTTTTTTCAATGGGTTCGCCTCTAAGAGCGCACAATATTAAATTGCTATGGATGTTAAACTTTTCACATGCCTCACTCATTGCCTCTAAAACTGACTTTACTCTGTCTTCAGCCGTAATATCACCACTACCGTAAAATGGTGCAAAACGAAGTTCGATATAACGAATAGATTCTTTAGCTGAGTCCTCAAGAACCTCTTGAGTAATTCGCTTAATATTATCCTTACTATTAAAGACTTTTAATGGGTAATCAAATTTTTTTAAAATATCTACTAGAGATTGACAATCATCATCAACCTGAACATATCTTTTAAAATCCTGTAGATTCTTAGTTGGTACATCTATACCATCTTTTATTGCTAATTCAAGAATTGTAGCAGGTCTTATGCTTCCATCTATATGACAGTGTAGATCTGCTTTAGGTAGATAACTAATTAACTCTAATTGTTTTTTTATATCTTCATTCATAAAACTCACTCCTGGTATAATAATATTGGTTAACATTGGTGCTGTAAAATTTTTAACAATGCTTGGTTAGGAGGGTGCATTGATTTCCAGTTAATTGCTTTAGGTTGTATAAAGTGTAGGTGACTGTTATTAAAACCGCACTCCAGTTTACTATTACAATTCCCCACCAAACTCCTAAAAGTCCCCATTCGAGCACGGTGCCTAAGTACAAAAAGAGAAGAATAGGCAATACTGCTTGTCTAAATATTCCAATATATACAATAAACCCTGGTTTTTTTAAACCTTGCAATATTGATGTTGAAATATATAAAATAACATACGAATAAAAAGTAAATATTTCTATTCTCAAGTACTGGACGCCTATTGCTATAACCTGTTCGTTAGAGTTAAATAATCCTATTAAATACCGTGAAAATGGGTAAATAATAATAATACCTAGTGTCATTATAGCTATTCCTGTTAAGAGTGCTATCCTGTATGTTTCAAAAATTCTCTTAAAGTTTTTAGCACCATAGTTTTGCCCAACTATGGCAAGAGTGGCGGCGTTTATACCAAATGCTGGTAGCAATGCTAGCTGTTCGATTCTAAAGGCAACTCCATATGCAGCTAAAGCAATTTGACCTCCATATTTTACTACAAAATAATTAATAATAAAAGACCCTAAAACTATTGTCATCATATTTAAGCTTGCTGGAATTGATTGTTTTAAAACGCTTAAACAATCACTAAATGATATTTTGGCTTTCTTTAAAAGGTCTATCTTAAACATTGGACTTTTGGATAGTCTGTATAAAAGATACACACTACCGGTAAATTCAGTTATAATTGTTGCTAGAGCAATACCAGAAGTCCCCATTTGTGGAAGACCAAACCATCCAAAAATTAAAAGAGGATCTAAAAGAATGTTAAGAAAAAAACCTATAATAAGTACATTTCTTAGGCTTTTTGTGTCTCCTTGTGAGCTTAAAACTCCGTTTATTAATTGATTTAAGATAAAAAATCCACTTCCCCAAAAAATTACGTTTGTGTAGGAGATAGCGTGTTCGAGCGCAATACCCTCTCCACCTATGAGTTGTAACAAAAAGCGAGAAACGGTACTTGACGAGAGCATAATTAAAACAAATATGCTAAATCCTATTGCAAAAGCATTTAAAATCAATTTATGGAATTCATGCTTGTCTTTTTTTCCTAAAGCTATAGCTAAAAGTGCTGTTGCACCAGTTCCTAAACCTGCACTTAGAGCTATTAGCATAAAGAACACAGGAAAAGACATAGATAAACCTGCTAACGCATCTTCGCCAAGCTGTCCTGCATAAAAAGTATCTACAACGTTATATAATGTTCGAAATACAAAACCTATGCTCGATGGTATGGCAATTCTTTTTATATGATGAAATATGCTGCCTGTTGTAAGATCTGAATTAGACATATATAACCACTCCTCCCCTAAGTTAGTTGAAAGCATAAAGCATAAAGCATAAAGCATAAAGCATAAAGTATAATGTAAAAAATATAGTATTAATAATCAATATCACAGATTAATTATATCAGACGAAGTTAATATGTCAATCGGATAAACAGAAAGCTTAGAGATCGTTATCCATATTTGCACTTGTTAATTTACATAAAGTTTGATATACTGAAAAAAAGAGGCTAATCAAAAGTAGATATGTTTGTGATGAAATTGAATTTAAAATACAATTTTTTTAGGCGGTGGTTTATATGGGGTGAATGAAACTATAGATTCTAAAGAAAGAATAAGGGTTTTAGAAAATGTGGGAATGCTTTTAAATCAACAAGGTAACATTAATCAATTTTATGATAATGTAAAAGAAACCTTTAGTGTGTATGGCGAAGTTCTAATAAATAATGGTGTTTCAAATGATTTTAAGGAGTCGATAGAAAGAAGTAGGGATTATTTTGGTATTTTGCCAGTAAATAATCCTATAATTGGTAAAAAGTTTCATTTTGGGATGTTGAAATATAATCTAGATATTTTAAAACCAGGCGAAAGAGATTCGTTTTTTTTAGTACCACTAAATACAGAGGGACATTTATTCACAGGTTTGGTTAGAAAAATTGATGAGAAAGAAGATGTGTATAGTTTGATATCAACAAATCTAGGACAAAGATCGTTTGAAAAGTTTGATAAAGGAACCCATATTGAGTATATTTTTAGAGATAGAAATGAATTAGAGTCGTTTTTAAGAGTGGCGGGAAATACTCGCCTAAAAGCAGTTGAAGATGTAAACTTTTTTTTAAAAGAGGGTAGTGATGAAAAATATATTCTAAATATTCAAGCTAAGGATCAAAAAGCCCCAAATTGCTTTACAAAGGAGATTGATAAAGGAATTAAAACCGCGCTTTTATCCTTAGAAGATTTGGCTAAAGCTAGAGAACGAGGGGTCACTGTGAAAGCTGGATTTGAAGCAAGTATTGGTAAGTCTACATTTGTTATGCATAAAGAATTCATTGAAACATTTAAAAGAAAATATTCAGATCAACCAGAATTATTAAAGGAAATTAATGAGGCTTTTCTTGCATATACTATAAATAAGGATATTCGTGCTAGAATATTAGGAAAACAAACTATTCTTAATAATTGTAATTTTGATATTGCCCTTAAGTATATTGATTCTAAAAATATTAGTTTTTTAAGCAAGGATGAAGGGCTAATAAAAAAGATATTCCCAAATTTAAGTAAAAACAAGAAGGAATATTTAAAGCTTGCTATTAGTCAATTGAACGAGATAAATAACTACACTAAGAACATAACAAAGATGGAATTAAAAGATAATGAAATTTCTGAAAAAGTAAATGAGTATATAGAGAAAATGATGGATCAAAACATAAAAACATACTTTCCAATTTGTTATGCTGAAAGTACAATGAAGGTTTCATCTCATTTTTTTGAAAAAGGTTATGCATGTTTTAAAGAAGGATTAAGGCATACAAGTAGCCTTAATGAATTTCTTAGTAAAGAACAACATGAAGCTACTGAAAAGTATTTCGATTTAGCTGAAAAATCATATAATAGAGCAGCATTGTTTTTTGAATACTCTTATATAATAGATAATAGAAATTTAAGTGCGCATAAGTCTCAGGAAATCTCCAAAAAAAACTCATTGTCAATTATTCAAGAAAGAATTAACGATGATGTTAAAAATCAAAATTGGAAAAAAGCACTTATAAATGCTAAAAGAGCTTATGAAATTGAAGGCAACGAAAAAACAAAAACACGCTACGAAAATATATTGGATATTAATATTGAAATCAATCTGGAAAAAGGCAATTTAGAAAAAGCACTCTTTTTTTCAAAATCGTTATTGAAACTCTCACCAGAAAATCAAGAGTATAGAAAAAAACATAAAAGTATTAAAAATGATTTGAAAAAAAATAATGACAAACAAAACTTAATGTCCAAGCAGAACAGATTTGATAATATCCCTCCTGTTTTAGGATAGTTAGGTGGACTGTAATATGTAACTTTTGTTACAGTAGTAAGAGTTTTTTTACTAATGGTAAGTGTATAATTTAAGTAGGCAAAGTTGAAAAAAATTGATAAAAATAGGCAC
>CAZTHU010000167.1:0-5052 GCA_964613575.1 uncultured Eubacteriales bacterium
AGATGACTTTGTGCAAAAGATAGACGAAGAAGCTTTTGAACAAAGAGCAATTAAAGAGATTGAAGATATGTTGGATGTTTTTAAATCAAATGTTAAAAATATTGTAATTGTAACTAATGAAATCGGAATGGGAATAGTTCCAGAAAATTATATAGCAAGAGTGTTTAGAGACGTTGCAGGTAGAATAAACCAGCTCGTTGCAAAACAGGCCGATGAGGTATATTATTGCGTATGTGGTATTAGTAACAAGATAAAGTAAGACTAATAAAGTTAAGCCATATATATTACATATATGGCTCCACTTTATTAGTAACAGCTTTGTTTTTAATAATATTGTTTTCGGATAATTTTTTTTGCATAGAAAATTCCCTAATAAGTTTTAGCGTGTTTTTTATCGACTTACTATAATTATTAAACTCATTTGGTGGCAACAAATTTTTACACTCTTTAACAAACATTTTAAAGTTCCTTTCGTGTATATCCTGATGAGTACACTTAGGTCTTTTGGTAAAAATCTCACTCTCCTTAGAAGCGTACGAATTCAAAATAGTCTTTAGAGTTTCTTTAGCTACATAGGTAGATTTTCTATCTAAATCATATTCTTTTAAAGTTTTTGATAATTTTATCAAACAATTTATATTAAAAATTGGCTGGTTAATATGTGTCGTTTTAAAAGAACGATCTAGCTCGTAGTAATTATTGTAAAAACCAAATCTAAATTTAAAAACTTGCCAAGAAAGATTTGATTTAACTGTTTTTAACAAATATGGATCGCTTTTTATAGTATCCTTAAAGGTTGTTGCTATTGGTAGTAAATTTCTATTATTACTACGATATAAAAAAGCATCAGTTAAAAGCTCTTTTAGTTCTTGTTGCGAATATTCAAAAAGTTTAAGCTTTCTTTGTGTCCTAGTATATTCGTAAATTGGAACGGTGATATTGGATTTTTTTTCAATTTCTTTTTGCAAAAATATTGCAGAGAGCTTCCTAGAATCAATGGAATTCGTTTCCATCCCATCTTTATTAACATATCTCGATCTGTCTATTGTATAATAAACAAAAGATATATCTTTAGGACTTTTTATATCTAGAACAATTTCATTTATATCTCTTCTAGGATACTTGCTAGTATTATTCAAATAATCGTTTATTTTTGATTTTACAGAAGTTCCGTCTATATTATTATAATTTCTATTTTTACCATAACCTGTATTTGCAATATCCATATTTCTACTAAAGTGATGTGTGTTATTTAAATCTTTTTTTGTTAAAGCATAACCTACCGAACCAAATAAATGTTGAAATGGTACAACTAGTGTTCCACTTCTTTTTATATTGCCGTCCTTATTAGATTTCTTATATATTCTAGTTGGTTTTCCTTTTTGTCTAGATATTTTTCTTAATTCGGTTTGAGCAAAGCTTTCATCTGAAAGAGAATACGGATTCATAAGAACAGGAAAACGTATAGCCCTAAATATTAGATAATTACCCGGTTCCGAAAATTTTATATTCACAAAAACACCTCCTGATGATTCTGTGAAAATCATAACACATCATGTGTGTGATGTCAACATAAAACCAAGGTGTGTTTGCGATTTACTTTCAATAAGTTGAGCATTATTATTTTTTTAACTCTAACCACTCATCTTTTGAAATTAGAATATTTCTAGGTTTGCTTCCATCTGGTTCACTTACTATTCCCCATGCTTCTAATTGGTCCATTATTCTTGCAGCCCTTGAATAACCAATCTTAAACTTTCTTTGTATCAAAGAGGTAGAAGCTTGCCCCGAATCTAACAAAAGATCTACTGCTTGATAAAAATATTCATCTTCCGCTGAATCTAATTGTACATTTTCTGCTTGATTTTTAAGATGAGTTATTAGATTTTCGTCATAATTATCTAAACTGTTAGTCTTAATAGCGTTTACGATGGATTCAACTTCCCTTTCTGAAATAAAACAACCTTGTACCCTTTGTGGCTTTTGTAATCCTATTGGACTAAATAACATATCACCTTTTCCAACTAGCTTTTCAGCACCATACATATCTAAAACCGTTCTAGAGTCAACCCCAGAAGATACAGCAAATGATATTCTAGAAGGAATATTGGCTTTAATTAAACCTGTTATAACATCAACAGATGGTCTTTGAGTAGCGATAACTAAGTGCATCCCCGCAGCCCTTGCCATTTGAGCAAGCCTACAGATATAGTCTTCTACCTCTTTTGGCGAAACAATCATTAAATCTGCAAGCTCATCAATTATAATTACGATTTGAGGAATTGTATTTTCTTCACCATTTTCTCTTAACATATTGTTATATCCCTGCAAATCTCTTACACCACTATCTGCAAAAAGCTTGTACCTACTATTCATTTCTTGTACAGCCCAGTTTAAAGCACCAGCAGCTTTTTTAGGATCTGTTACTACTGGAGATAATAAATGTGGTATCCCATTATATACATTTAATTCAACTACCTTAGGATCTATCATTATAAATTTTACTTCTGTTGGTGTAGCCTCATATAAAACGCTTGCTATTAAAGTATTTATACAAACACTTTTTCCTGAACCCGTAGCACCTGCAATTAGAAGGTGGGGCATTGACGCTATATCTGCTACTATTGCGCTTCCTGTGGTATCCTTCCCAACAGCAAAGGTAAGTTTAGATTTGGAATTGCTAAATTCGCTGGATTCTATAACATCTCTTAAATAAACAGCGTTTACACTCTTATTTGGTATTTCTATCCCAATAGCAGCTTTTCCTGGAATAGGTGCTTCTATTCTTACAGAAGCAGCCTCAAGATTTAAGGCTATATCATCTGAAAGATTTACAATTTTACTTACCTTAACACCTTTTTCTGGTTGAAGTTCAAATCTAGTGATAGACGGTCCTTCACTAATATCAACAATCTTAGTTGCAACACCAAAACTGTTTAATGTATCAACTAATTTACTAGCTTTAGCTAAAACGTTGTCTTCTGTTTGATTTTTTAAGTTATTTTCAAAATCCTTATTTAAAAAATCTATTTTAGGCTGATTGTATTGTGAATTACTTTTTTCTGAATTACTGTTATCTATGGGTTTGAATGTGCTTTTGCTTGATGAAGAATTTTCTCTATTCCATACCTTAACATCTGTTTTTTCAACACTATAGGTTTCATTTTCAAATTGTTTTTCACTTTCACTTTCACTTTCCTTATTAGCATCTATTTCATTTGAGGCGAACAAATCAAACTCAAAAGACACGCTCTCTTGATTTTCTTTTTCCAGTTCTTGTTCATTTAGCAAATTTTGACTAGAACTTTCATTTTTTGATGTGTCAATTGTTTTAGCTATATCTTCTTTAGATGACTCTTTTAAGGCTTTCTTTTTATCTGAAAGTTCTGAAATTGAAATTACATTATTTTTATCAGCATTATCAGTATTATCAGCATTATCAGTATTATCAGTATTATTAGCATTGCCAGTATTGACAGTATTACCAAAAGTATCTATTTCGCTTAAAGTGCTTTCATCTGATGCAATTACTTCATCTGCCTTATTGGCACACTCTTCATCTATCACACAAACATCTGCTTGTGAATTATCAACCTGATTATAAGAATCTCTGGAGTCATGTTTGTAATTTTTATCGTTTTCTAAAAGACTTAAATTTTCTGTTACATTAGAGTTTTCACTTATTGGTATGGTCTTTTTTTCCATAATTTTACCTTCATTAACCTCTTTATTCTCATCTTCCATATCTTTTGGAGATGATTTTAATAAAACATTTTCTTCATCTTGATTCCCTTGAAAATAATCACTAGATTGTTGAATTGTGATAGTTGATTTTTTTATTATATTATCAAAATTCATATCCTCTTGCTTTTTTCTATCTTCTTTAGACATTTGTCTTAAAATAGATAAACAACAAAGAAATGAATCATCCGCAGATTCGATTTCAGGGGCTTTAGATATTGTTTTACAGTAATCGCCATTATGGTTTTGCTCTGGTTGATTGCTTATATCTGCATTAACATTAGTATTAGTATTAGTATCAATAACAGCCTTAGTATTATTTTTAGTATCAATATTATCATTATAGTTGCTAGATTGATTTTCATCTCTATGTGCATGTTTAAATGGAGAACACTTATCAATGCCCCCCTGAAATTTATCTTCTAAAGAAGTAGTTTTTTTTGATTTTACTTTTTCTATTAAATCAGTGGCATTATTGTCACTCTGTGGTTTATCATCAATTGTCCAATTAAGCTGTTTGGAATATTGCCTTTTTGAAACGGTGTCTGGATCAGAAAAATCTAATTCATTGGTATAAAGGTTACCTGAATTAAAATCTTTTTCTAAATCTATAGGATTGCAACAATTGTTTTTTTGTTCTAATTCATCAAAATAATTATTATAATTGCTTTTGTAATCACTAGGTTCTTGTTCATCTAATTGTTCATAATCCCCCTCTTCTTCTAGGTCTTGTTGCTTCATATTTTTATGTGCTAGATAAATAACTAATAATGCTATAACACCCAAAGCAATAGAAGATATTAATAGATATTGAAAAAATCTAGTAAATTGAAATCTAGCTAAAATTAAATTAAGAGAGAAAAAAATTAGTGTAAACGCCATAATACTCTTCTTTAACTTTTTAGATCTTCTTTTGCTTTTTTCTCTAATAAATCTTAATTGTTCTTCATAATCATTAAATTCATAATCATAATTATCCATATCTAAAACAACACCTCTTTATACTAAAATAGTAACAACTCTATTCTAATACAAAATCATCGAAATGTCACACAAAAAAACAAAAATATATCTCAAATCTTGACTTTTTTTAAGAGCCTACGCAAGAATTCTCGTGACTTCAGTCGTGAGATGAATTGCGCCACCTCATAGTCACTCTAAGATATACTGCCAGTTATTGTTATGACTTATAAATCTTAAATTCTTAAATCCTACTTGTTTATAATTCTTACCGGGAACTAATATGTAATTATCTGTTATATCCTTGATATAACAACTCCCGACACTAAACCCACTTATCCACCCTATTTT
>CAZTHU010000168.1:0-5050 GCA_964613575.1 uncultured Eubacteriales bacterium
TCTTTATATAAAATCCACTTTACTTCGCCATCTAAAGCAGGATAGCAATTATTCCTAAGAATGTTCATAATTTTTTCTTCTATACCAGTTTCCTTTTTAATCCCAATAACATCACCATTATCAGATATTCCAAAATATATGATGCCACCTTCACCATTTACAAGTGCTACAGCCTCCTTAGAAAGCTCATTATTTGAGGTTACAATTTCTTTAAACTCTATATAATAATTTTCTCCTGTTTGTAATGCCGTCATTAAACGTTCCATTTAATCACACCTCGCACTTCTTGTTTTTTTGACATATCTGGAATTTTAGTGTCATAAGACACTATCATAATAACAGTTTTCTGTGAATTTTTCAATTAGGAATTCTATAATCGTTTACATTAGGATATTTCTACACTATATTTTAAGCTTTTTAACGCCCATAAGTTCAGAATTCCGTGGCATTATATTTTACAAACCTTGACTTTATTATCAAAATAGCTTAAAATTGTCATGTGATTTATTGTGTTGACATTAAAGTTTAATCTGATATAAAATTAAAAGGATGTGATATTTTGGAAACTTTATTAGGCAAGGATACTGCACTTAGTAAAATGATTTTGCAATCAGACCTAAAACAAATACTCGAAAATAGCCCAAACATTATAATCCCAGAAAGTAGAAGTCATCTACTTTCAGTTGCTATGGGTGGAGAAGAAAATGATCTTTTTGAAGTAGGTTACGATGTTCCTGGTAAAGGCTATGTGGTAGAAGCTACTGTTGGCAAATGCAAAAACGGTCTGTCGGTAAACTACGTAGATACCTATCTTAGACGAAGAGACCCAAACAGCATGGTTATAGGTGATAATAAGCCGACTGAAAAAACAACATTTAATGAAAGGTTTGGTAAAGACTTCAACCCATTAAGAAAAGAAGCGTTTGACTGGTTATCCAAGCAAGAATTAGTCGTAATTCCATTTGTAGCAGGTGGTGAACACGTTAACCATGATATGATGTTAGTTGCACCATCAAATGCAGGCTTTTTTGCTGGCGGATTAGCTGACCTACAAGGTTTTATTCCTGCTTCTGAAATTAAAGAAGGCTTTGAGCCAAAATCAGTAATTTATGTAGCGCCACCTTTTAGGCATACACATTTAGACGAAAAACAAGTGGTTGTTCATAATCGTACTGATGAAATGTATGAGCTATTTTCTTTTAACCTTTATCCTGGACCTAGTGCTAAAAAGGGAGTATATGGTGTTCTATTGAATATTGGAGAAGAGGAGAAATGGACTACTGCACATACTTCAACTGTTATGGTAGTTACACCTTACGAAAATATCATAACAATAATGCACGAAGGCGCAAGCGGTGGTGGAAAAAGTGAAATGGCTGAACAACTCCATCGTGAACAAGACGGTAGAATACTCCTAGGTAAAAATATAGTTACAAAAGAAAAAATCAATATGGAGCTAAAAGAAGGTTGTGAATTAAGACCTGTAACAGATGATATGGCACTTTGTCATCCTTCATTCCAAAACGATAGCAAAAAACTTGTGGTTACCGATGCTGAAAAGGGCTGGTTTATTAGGACCGATCACATTACTAAGTACGGAACACACCCATATTTAGAAGAGATGTGCACTCATCCACCCGAACCTCTTATATTCTTAAACATCGACGGAGTACCTGGTGGAACATGTCTAATTTGGGATCATAAACAAGATGCCCCTGGAAAGCCTTGTCCTAATCCTAGAGTAATCATACCTAGAGACTTCGTTCCAAATATTGTTAACAAACCTATCGAGGTTGATGTTAGAAGTTTTGGAGTTAGAACACCACCTACAACTGCTGAGAATCCAAGCTACGGCATAATGGGTTTATTCCATATTCTTCCACCAAGTATTGCTTGGTTATGGCGTCTAGTTGCACCTAGAGGTCATGCAAATCCAAGTATTACTGAAACAGAAGTAATGAGTAGCGAAGGAGTCGGTTCATATTGGCCATTTGCAACTGGTAAAAAAGTAAATCACGCCAATATATTATTAAAACAAATGCAAGCTTCATCTAATACAAGATATATACTTATTCCAAACCAGCACATTGGAGCTTATAAGGTTGGATTTATGCCTCAATGGGTTGCTAGGGAATACCTTGCTAGAAGAGGTAGTGCTAAATTTAATGAAGACCAACTGATTGCTTCAAGATGCCCATTATTAGGTTATGCTCTTCAAAACGTTAAAATAGATGGTAACTATGTTCCTAAAGAATTATTACGTGTAGAACGACAAGAAGAAGTTGGAACACAAGGCTTTGATATTGGTGCACGGATACTACAAAACTTCTTTAGAAAAGAGTTAGAAGCCTTCGTTACAGATGATCTAGATCCGCTAGGGAAAAAAATAATAGATTGTTGCCTAAAAAACGGAACATTAGAAGACTATCTATCACTAATTCCAATTAGATACTAAACTATTAGTATAAGGCGTTTTTTCTTAGATTCTGTAAGGATATTTAAAAAGCAAGGTGATGTTTAATGCGTAGTACGCTAAACGTCACCTTGTTTTTTAGCACATAAAAAGTTGGGAAGCTACACTTACCAACTTTTTCATGTTTTGATATCCGTAACATTTGCTACATTGTTTTACCTATTTTACTAACTCTTTTAAACCTTTTCCTGCTTTAAAAGCTGGAACAACTGTTGCAGGTATTTTGATTTCTTCTTTAGTTCTTGGGTTTCTTCCGATACGTTCAGCTCTTTCTCTTACCTCAAAAGTTCCAAATCCAACAAGAACAACCTTTTCTTTGTTCTCCATAGCTTCACCAACAGACTTCAAGAAAGCATCCAACGCCAATTCTGAATTCTTTTTTGTTAAACCTGAGTTTTTAGCCATTTCGGCAATCAATTCTGCTTTGTTCATTTAATCGTCCTCCTATAACTTTTTTTATTACAACACTACGTTCATACTATAAAAACCTACAAGCTTTGTCAATACTAGTTTTTAAAATTTTTAACACTTTTTTTGTATTTTTTAACAAAGAATCGACAACAAATCAAAAACCTCATCAGAATTTGTGAAAAAAGAGTGCTTTAACTTCGGTATTTCAACGTTCCCAAAGATTCTGGAATATTGAAATACTATTTGGGCAAAATCTTCATCATTACCTTTTTCAATGCTTATAATAAACAAAAACTTGAGTATTGCAAAATTTAGAGTAAATCTAAAGGCTTCATACCTAATATTTCCACTTTTAAATGGAAATATTTCATTTAGAATAAAGTTTAATAAAAAATTTCTCAATATATATCCATATCTTTCATCGAAGATTGATTCAAACTTTTCTAATTTAGCCTCGTAAGTATTTAAGTCTATACTTTTACAGATTTTAAAAACATCATAGAGCTTTTTATATCTTCCATGTACATTTAGCTCCTCTATTATAGCCAAGTGCTCTGGTACAATGTTGCCCACAATAAAATCATGCTGAAAATTAACATCTTTCCTAAAGTTAATACCTTCGTGCTTTTCCATTAAGTCTTCAACACCCTTAAAGAGGCTTTTCAATTCTCTCCTGCCAACCCTCCCCCTTAACAGCGTAAGCTCGCGGACAAATAAAATAACATACTTTACTCTATCTGAAATACCCCTCTTCTTAGTCTTTAGCAAACTAAATAAAAATTCTATTACAATGTCCTGATAAAATACAATTTCCTTTTTTGTAACATCTAATTCTACCGCAACCTCAAAATTCCCACTGATATCAAAAGATTCTTCTTTTTTAAAAGTGAGTTCTAAACCTTTCTTATCTAGCAAAACCATTCTTGCTACTTCAATGCAAGAAACCCTTGCAGACATTATTATAAGATTGTTAACTCTGTTAAAAATTCTCGGAAATGTAGCACAGGCTACTGGAATTCCCTCATTTCCAAGTTCTTTTTGCAATGAGCATAAATATTCACTAGTAAGTAGTGGGCAAAAGCGATTTCTTAAATTTAGTTTACCAAAACTTTTTCCGCTAGACTTATCCTTTTCTATTGACAAAAACTCCTCAACATCAACATTGCTTTTTGCTATAGCATCGCTAACCACTCTATACTTATATTTATCTATAGCAACAATCCATCCCCCGCAACAAGTAAATCCACATTTTGAGTTTATACAACGAAAACTATCAAAATAAGAAGCTGATATCTTTTTATATTTTTTAAATTTCAACCTATCCCCTCAAATCCCTAAGCCAAGCTTGAACGGATGCATCACTTGGCATTTTCAAATCCCCTCTTGGAGATAAACTTACCGTACCAACCTTAGGTCCATCAGGCATACATGATCGCTTGAACTGTTGAGAAAAGAACCTTTTAACAAAAATTTCTAAGACTTTTTTGATCTGCTTTTTATCATACTTTCCTTCAAAAGCCTTAGTCGCAAGATACAAAATTTTAGTAGGTGAATACCCCCACCTAAGTGTATAATAGATAAAAAAATCATGCAACTCATAAGACCCCAGAATGCTTTCTGTTTCTTGCGATATTTTACCATCTTCGTCTGGAGGTAATAATTCTGGGCTTATGGGAGTTTTTACTATGTCTTTTAAAATTGTCACACACAGCTCATCTACAACATTATCAGCTATCCAACTCACAATATCCCCTACTAAAGTCTTCGGCACTCCAGCATTTACACTGTACATAGACATATGATCTCCATTATAGGTACACCAACCTAATGCAATTTCAGATAAATCCCCTGTTCCAACAACTATCCCACCAACCTTATTAGCTAAGTCCATCAAAATCTTTGTTCTTTCTCTCGCCTGCGCATTTTCATAGGTGACATCATGAACTTTTGGGTCATGTCCAATATCTTCAAAATGTTTTTCACAAGAGTTTTTTATATCAATCTCAAGAAATTTCACCCCTAGCGACCTTATTAGCTTAGCCGAATTTCCATATGTTTTATCCGAGGTTCCAAACCCTGGCATTGTTACACCTAATATGTTTTGTTGCTCTATACCAAGCTCTTTAAAAACAGCAACCGTAACCAAAAGCGCAAGGGTAGAGTCTA
>CAZTHU010000169.1:0-5041 GCA_964613575.1 uncultured Eubacteriales bacterium
ATCAAATGTAAAGATTTACCATGAAATTTTTCGTCACTTTAACTTGCAATTTATACGTTGTCATCAAAACAAAAAAAATTTGCCAATTTAGTAAAAATATTATATAATGAATAATGTGTTTTTATACTAAGAAAGCCTTTGTAGAATTTTCAAAAAGAATAAAGGTATGGTGATAAACTTGATAGAGGGTTTCAATGATGGTTCATTGTTTTGTAGAATTTGCAAGCAAGGTTCGGACAAATGGTTAGATGGTATTTTGATCTATATAAATTTCGATAGAAATCTAGCAGATATTTTTGTTTCAACTCGATATTTTCGTTCTTTTTTTTCTGAGGGAGATCAGCTCATAGTAAAATCAATTGATAATGGAAAAGAGTATACTTTGAAAGGAAGACTCTCTCAAAAAATAATTTCCATGAGAAAACAATCTATCACTATTGAAATTGAGCAAATTATAAAATTTGAAAACAATCGCATTTCCGAACGTTTAGATGTAAATTATCCTGCAATAATACAACCAACAACATCATCAACAAGTTCTACTGGTCTACTTTTTGACATTAGCTCTGGAGGAGTTTTCATGAGTTCACCAACCTCTTACGATACTAATACAGGGCTTAATATAGAAATATTCGCTGCATCCGACGGAATAATTTCATTCATGGGTAGAGTCTTAAGAAAAACTAAAAATAAAATTGGCTATAGCTATGGGATATTAATCGAAGAAATAGATAATCAAAATGCACTTTTGTTAAATAAACTAATTCAAAATCTTTTAGAAGAAAAACGAACCCTAATAGATGAATTGCATAGATTTAAAAAAATCAAAGCCTATATATACGTAATCCTAATGCTCGTTTTAGTTGCAACGATTCTCTTTTTTTCTAGATTTTTATAAACAAAAAGCTAACCTTTCAGTTAAGGTTTCGCTTACAATATCAGTTTACCTTTGATAAATTAGAAATCGTTGTGTTTAACTACTAAAAATGATTCGAGGTTTGAAACTCTCAAAAAAACAAAGCAAGGCATATTACACTATTCTATGCTTGCTCTATTTTTTGTATACAAACTAAAATCGGTGGATTATTTGCCTGGTTAATAAACTGAGTTTCCATCACCTTATACCTTTTTGGCGCTAGACTTTTTACAAAGTCTAGCAAAGCATCTTTTTCCTTGCTACCACTATCTTTGCCATGATATACAACAATGGTTATAATCCCACCAAACATCAAAATATCTAAACTTTTTTGTATGGCATCTTTAGTAGTATTAAAATCTGTTGCAATACGATGATCCCCACCCGGCCTATATCCTAAATTAAACATAACACAACTAACCGAAGCCTTAACATACTTATCTAAATTTTGATGTCCATCTTCAGTTAACTCAACACAGGCTAAAAGCCCTTGTTTTAACAATAAAACCTTCGTTGCTTCTATAGCTTCTTTTTGAATGTCAAATGCGTACACCCTTCCTTCTTTTCCAACTAACGAAGCTAAAAAACATGTATCTTTGCCATTTCCTGCAGTTGCATCTATTACTACATCACCTTTTTTCACAATCATTTCAACATAATCATGACTTTGCCTTAAAGAATTTTTTAATACATCCATAAAAATTTTTCCTTACAATTATATAATCAACTTATAATCAACTAGCCTTTACTTATAATATCCTTAACAAACTTTGGCAACGCAAAGCATGCTTTATGAAGGTCTTTCGTGTAATATTTTGTATCTATATCAACAAACTTAAGTACGTCACTCTCTAGTGGGTCATGCTTTTTAGATCCCATAGTAAAACTCCAAAGTCCACTTGGGTAAGTAGGTATAGAACAAAGATACAGCCTAGTTATAGGAAATATTGAATCTATACCTTCATAAACGCCTTTAATTAAATCTTTATGAAAAAACGGCGACTCCGTTTGAGCTACAAAAATCCCATCTTGCTTTAAAGCCTCATAAATAGCGCGATAAAACTCTACTTGAAACAGACCAACTGCAGGTCCTACAGGATCGGTAGAATCAACCATTACCACATCAAATTTATCTTTATTCTCTTTCACATACTTAATTCCGTCCTCTATGCGAACCTCTACCCTCTCATCTTCTAATCCACAACTTATTTCTGGTAAGTATTTTTTAGATAATTCCACAACCTTTCCATCAATTTCAACTAAAACAGCCTTCTTTACCGAAGGATGCTTAATTATCTCACGAATAGCTCCACCATCGCCGCCTCCAATTACTAAAACATTTTCTGGATTAGGATGAGTAAACATAGGGACATGCGTTATCATTTCATGATAAACATACTCATCTTTTATTGTAGATTGAACAGTACCATCCAAAACAAGCATTTTACCAAACTGCTCAGTTTCAATCAAAGCTACATCTTGATACTCAGTTTTGAAATTCTCATAAGTCTTCATGGATTTACATGTAATGCCTACACCTGATGTTTGATACTCCGTATACCAAAGTTCCATAAAACCACTCCATTCTAAAATTATTTAACAATCACAATGGAAGTATACCACCAAACATTTCTATTTGCAATTTAGAAAGAAAAATTTTGAGAAAATGTATTGCAAATTATATCAATTCATTATAAAATTTATTCACATTATAATTAACGTTTTATGATTGCTACTAAATGCTTTTTTCTAAAAAAACAAAATAACTTAATTAAATAAGGTGAGAACATCTAAGATACTTTTGTATTGAGCGGTGTTGAAGTTTTAATCTTTACACGTGAATAAGAACACGGAGTCACTTTTTAACTAAAAGTTGCTCTGTGTTTTTTTATACAAAAAAAGTAAACAGTAGCTAGGTAAAACGAAATTTTTAGCAAAAACATGAAGGGGGCAAAAACATGCAAAACAAAGGATTAGACAAAAACATATTGCTTTACTACTTTTATAAGATGTTTAGCGAACCTGTTATGGCAGGCCCAATAATTATGTTGTATTTGTTATCTAAAGGGCTTAGCTTTACCCAAATAATGATACTTCAAGTCATCTTTAGTATTGCCGTCATTCTACTAGAGATACCTACAGGTTCGATATCTGATCTAATTAAAAGAAAATATGTTTTAGCAATTAGCAGGTTGTTTTTAGCTTTCGGATTTCTGCTCTTAACACTTGCATCAAGTTTCTACGTGTTTATAATTAGTGAAATTTTAGTTGCTATTGCAATATCTTTAAATTCTGGAACGGATACGGCCTTAACCTACGACTATCTTTTAGCAAATAAGAAGGAATCTGAATTTGCCAAAGTACAAGGTCATGCCTTCTTTCTTTTAGGTGTAACTACAGCGATAGCATGTCTACTTTCAGGCTTTCTATTTGAAATAAACAAAGATATTCCCATTATAATAAGCGTTATCTGGACTTTAATTAGTTCAGTTTTAATAATCTTCTTCAAAGAGATTAACACCTCTAAGGAAGGTACTAGAAAAACATACAAAGAATTCTTGAATAATATATCTGCAGGCTTTAAGTATGCTAAAAATAATCAGAGGGTTCGCACAATAGTTTTATTCACCATTTTCTTAACTTTCTTCTTTGGTGTAACCTTCTGGTTTTACCCTCCTTACATGGAGGAAATAAACCTATCTGTTCGATATTTTGGTATTGTTTTTGCAGGCATGAATTTGATTTGGGCACTTTCTTCTAAATATGCACATATCTATATTCAAAAAACAAAGGGCTATACATTGATATCACTCTCATGGATCTTATCGATAGGTTTTATATTTAGCAGTATGCTAAGAAACTTTTTAGGAATGTTTTCATTTACTGGAGAACAAACAATAAGAGGTATTCAACCTATAGCTGTAAACAAATACATAAACAAGCATATACCAACAAATATGCGTGCTACAATAATATCATACAACAGCCTTATAGCAATGATATCGACCTCAATATCCAAACTTTTTTTCGGTTATACTATGGATCGTTTCTCAGTTTTTGATGTTAGACTAGCATTTGGTCTCGTAATGTTAACAGGAACTTTATTTTTAAGTAAATTTCTAACACAAAATCTAAAAACAACGAAAATTCGAAAGGAAAACATTTCACTTGAGGCACCCTAAGAAAAAGACAAGGCTTACCTTGTCTTTTTTAGGTCGCTTATAATTAATTTTTTAAAATAAACAAACGCGAGTTTACTTTTTTTGGATATCAATTCCCATTAGCCTTAACTTCAAATTCTAAAACCGCAGGTAACTCGGCAAAAGCAACTGTCCCATTGTAAATTTCTACCAATTTGCCATCTATCATATTTTCATACCTGCCATTAAACTTTTCATCTAAAAAACTATGCCCTAAATCTTTTAAATACTTAAAAAAGGATAATTGTTTTTTATTCTTACTTCCATCTAAATTAAAAATACCTAAAACATATCTTTCCACATCATTTTCTCGATCACTTTCTTTATACAAGGCTTCAACAAATCCGTCTTCCCCATGGTTTATAATGTCATAAATACCTTCTGTAAAAATCTTCGACTTCTTTTTCATAGCTATAAGTTTTCGGAGAAACTCATAATAAGCTTGATCCTTTACCTCTAAATCTATGACTTCTTTTTCGAATAAACTTGGAGTATTCTTATTTAACGTCTCTTGACCTGCATAAATAAGTGGCGTTCCATTTTCAAAAAACATAAACGCATTCCAATTAAAAAGAGTATCCCTATCTTTAATAAAAAAAGCACTTCTTAATTGATCATGATTTTCCAAAAACCTTAGCTTAATATAATTTTGCGGATAAATCAACTCTTGCAAAGATTTATGATAAATAAGTTCTGAAAGCTTCCCCTTATTCTCAAAATAATCAGTAAAAAACCCATGCGTATCATAGTCATAAGTAATATCAAACTGATTATACATTTCACTATCGCTATGTGCCACAAATCCATTTAACCTAAATTCTTTTAAAAAACTTGTATGCACAGTTTCAGCTAACCAAATAAACTTTGGATTTATAGCATTTATCTGCTCTCTTGCCTCTTCCCAAAACTCTAAAGGCACCAAAGA
>CAZTHU010000170.1:0-5032 GCA_964613575.1 uncultured Eubacteriales bacterium
GAAAAAATGACGATCACATCTATTGCTTAGAACTAAAAACAAACATACTTGAAAAATTCGTAGAAAATACATCTACAAACCTCTTCATTCACGAAAACTTTCTATATTTCATAAATAAAAATAACACACATAAAGTTTTTAAAATTAATATTAAAACCTTAGATATGTTCAAAGTATTAGACCAATCTATAAAAGAATTTTTAATAGCAGACAAACACCTATTTTTTATAGACAATAACGAAAACATCTATTCGAAAGAACTCGAAAAAAACACCACCAAGCTTCTAACCAATGATAAAGCAAAGCACCTAAATTATTCAAACAGTCACATATACTATATAAATAAATCTTCTAACAATAACATCATTAAACTAGAGCCAAAAACAAAACAAACTACAGTCGTTTCTAAAACTTCATGTGATTATCTAAATGTACATAACAATAAGATTCTTTTCTCAAACATAAAAGACAATCATTGCCTTTACACATTAGACTTAGCAAATAATACAGAAAAAAAGCTTCACGATAAACCCTCAGAATATATTCACATTTTAAACGAACAAACCCTATTTATCCAAACACTAGAACCCAAAACCCTCATTCGTCTTTGAAAATAATTAGTAGCTAATCCCTAAATAACCTCGGATTAGCTACTAATTAACTTTTTAAAATTCCCAAATCACTTTACAATTTTGGTCTTAACACAATAACCGACAACGGTGGAACGGAAAGTCTGATTGAAAATGGTTTATCGTGATAAGCAAAATCCTCAGCCGTAATACCATTTTTATTTTCTACCCCGCTACCACCATACTTAGGAGAGTCGCTATTAAAAACCTCTTCATAATAGGTGTTAAAAGGAGCTCCCATCCTATAATCATGATGTACCTGTGGCGTAAAGTTATAAATGAAAAGCAAAGAATCCTTCCAATCTTTTGCCTTTCTCATAAACGATACAATACTATGATCACTATCCCAAGCATCAATCCACTCAAACCCATCTCTATCAAAATCATTCTCATAAAGGGATTTATTATTCTTATAGAAAATATTCAAATCTCTAACATAATCCTGCATCTTCTTATGCATCTCAAAATCCAACAAGTTCCAATCTAAACTTCTTTCAAAGTCCCACTCATTAAACTGCGCAAACTCCCCACCCATAAACAGAAGTTTCTTTCCTGGATGCCCATACATAAATCCATAGCTTGTTCTTAATCCTGCGAATTTTTGCCAATAATCTCCTGGCATCTTGCTAAGCATTGAGCACTTACCGTGAACAACCTCATCATGCGATAAAACTTGAATAAAATTCTCAGAATAAGAATATATCATTGAAAATGTAAGAAGCCCCTGATGATATTTCCTATAGATAGGATCCATACTCACGTACCTTAAAAAGTCGTTCATCCAACCCATATTCCACTTAAAGGAGAACCCTAATCCACCAACATAAGGTGGCTTTGTAACTAGCGACCACGCTGTAGATTCCTCAGCAATCATCATAACACCCTTGTGGTAATTATAAATCACCTCATTTAACTCTCTCATAAAATCTATTGCCTCGATATTTTCTTTTCCTCCATATTGGTTAGGAATCCACTCACCATCTTTTTTGCCATAATCCAAATATAGCATAGATGCCACTGCATCAACCCTTAAACCATCAATATGATACTTTTCAAACAAAAATAATGCATTAGAAATAAGAAAATTTTTGACTTCGTTTCTTCCAAAATTAAATATATGAGTTCCCCAATCTGGGTGTTCACCTTGCTTTGTTTCCGAATGCTCATAAAGCGCTGTTCCATCAAAGCGCGCTAAACCATGACCATCTTTGGGAAAATGCGCAGGCACCCAATCCAAAATAATACCGATATTTTCTTGATGACACCTATCAACAAAATATCTAAAATCATCCGGTGTCCCAAACCTACTAGTTATGGCATAATAACCTGTTATCTGATACCCCCAAGATCCGTCAAATGGATGCTCTGAAACAGGCATAAGTTCAACATGTGTATAACCCATATCCTTAACATATGGGATCAACATATCCGCAATTTCACGATAATTATACACACCATCTTCTTCGTTTGATATCCTCCTCCAAGAAGCAAGATGTAGCTCATAAATACTAACAGGGCTTTCAAACAAATTCTTAGAATCTCTATCATTAAGCCAGTCTTGATCATTCCACTGATACTCTTCGATGTTATAAACCCTAGATGCAGTATCAGGTCTTAGCTCTGCATAAAATGCATATGGATCTGCCTTAAGATAAAGTTCATTATTTGAAGTCTTTATTTCGTATTTATAAAAATCTCCACTAACAACGCTTGGAATAAATATTTCCCAAACTCCTGATGCTCCTAAACAACGCATCTGATGTCGTCTTCCATCCCATTGATTAAATGAACCTACAACACTAACTCTTTTAGCGCATGGAGCCCAAACAGCAAACAAAGTACCTTTTATGCCATTATTCTCCATGACGTGTGCACCAAGCTTTTCAAAAATCTTGTGATTTCTCCCTTGATTAAAAAGATACAGATCATACTCTTGAACACAAGGCAAAAAACTATAAGGATCGTATACAGAAAAACTATTCCCTTCGTTGTCTGTAACCTCAAACTTATACTTGAAAAAATCCGGCTTATTACTTATATCAACTGCAAAAAAACCATCATCATGAACTTTTTGCATTTGATATATGCCACCATAAGTCTCATCATTCACCATAACGCTTCTAGCATTTGGCAAAAAAGTTCTTATGGAAAAAGTAGGATTTTCATGCGTTTCGCCACTCACATTATGTATCCCCAAAACAGAAAAGGGATCCTTACTTTCTCCAGCAATAACTCTTAGCATTTCATCATTTAAAACATAATTATTCATCCTTAGTACCTCTTCTTTCTTAGAATATCAAACTACAACTTAAGCATTATCTTTATTCTATGAAAATATACTAATCTTGTCAATAAAAAAACGATTTCTTCCAAATTTAAAACTCGTAAGAGTTTTTAAACTTCACATTTTTAGTTATCCTTGAAAAAAAAGCTTTTTTGGTATATTATGTTTGTGGTAAAAAATATATTTAAAAGGGAAGTGTTACATATGTTAACTAAGCAAAAGATACAACATTTAGAAAAGTTTGCTTTAGAGATCAGAATCGAAACATTAAAAATGCTTGGTAATCTTGGATTTGGACATTTAGGAGGTTCAATGTCAGTAGTAGAACTATTGTCGGTTTTATATGGTGAACAAATGAAAATAGACCCTAAAAACCCTAATTGGGAAGACAGGGATTATTTAGTGTGTTCTAAGGGTCATGCAGGACCTGCTATTTACAGCACTCTGGCACTCAAAGGCTATTTCCCACTAGATAAGCTAAAAACACTTAATGAACCTGGTACAAACCTACCTAGTCATTGTGACAAAAATAAAACAATAGGAGTAGATGCTACTACAGGCTCTCTAGGTCAAGGTGTATCACAAGCCGTTGGTATTGCTTTAGGAAATAGGATTTCTAAAAAAACAAACTACACATATTTAATAATGGGTGACGGCGAACTTCAAGAAGGTCAGGTATGGGAGGCTACAATGATGTCTGTACACCAAAAGTTAGACAAACTAATTGCTTTTGTAGATGATAACAAACAACAATTAGACGGATTTACCAAGGACATAAACGAACTTAAAGATATTGCTAAAAGATTTGAGAGTTTTGGATGGGATGCTGTAACAGTAGATGGTCACGATGTTAATGCAATAAATAATGCTATAGAGAACGCAAAAACAATAAAAGAAAAACCATCGGTTATAGTTCTAGATACAATAAAGGGAAAAGGCGTACCATTTGTTGAAGGATTAGAAAATAACCATCATATTGTATTAGAACCAGAGCAAGTGGCAACGCAACTCGAAATCTTTGAGAAACAGTTAGAAGGGATGGTGGTTTAAGTGAATGTAAAATTAGATAAGCACAATAAACCTGAGGAAATCGAAATGAGGAAGCAGTATTGTAATACTATGCTAGAGTTAGCAAAGAACGATCCTAGAATCGTTGTTCTAGATGCAGACCTATTAAAATCTATCGGTATGGCACCATTTATGAAAGAATATCCTGATAGAACCTTTGATATCGGAATACAAGAGGCAAATATGATGGGAGTTGCAGCAGGTCTTTCAATTACCGGGAAAATACCTTATGCTCACACCTTTGGACCCTTTGCAACTAGAAGATGTTTTGATCAAGTATTTTTATCATGTGGATATTCAAAGAACAATGTAAGGATAATTGGAAGCGATCCTGGTGTTACAGCTGCATTTAACGGTGGAACGCATATGCCTTTTGAGGATGTTGCACTAATGCGTTCTATCCCAGAAATAACAATAATTGAGCCAACCGACTCTATAATGTTAGATGATCTAATTAGACAAACCATTGATATGAAGGGGCTTATATACATCAGGCTTCAAAGAAAAAAAGCAATTAAAATATTTGAGAAAGGCTCCAAATTCGAAATAGGAAAAGCAGCAGAGCTTAGAGAAGGAAATGACCTTACAATATTAGCTACAGGTATTGAGGTTGCAGAGGCTCTAAAAGCTGCTGATATTTTAAAGCAAGAGGGAATTAGTGCAAGAGTTGCTAATATCTTTACCGTAAAACCAATAGATGAAGCTTACATAGAAAATTGTGCTAAGGATACTAAGGCTATAGTGACTTGCGAAAATCATAATATTATAAATGGCCTTGGCTCTGCGGTTGCTGAAGTATTGACAAAAACAACCCCAGCACCACTAGAACGCATAGGAGTACATGATATGTTTGGGGAAGTTGGGCCACAGGACTATCTAGCAAGAAGATTTAACCTACTTGCAGAAGACATCGTAAAAGCATCTAAAAAAGTTTTAGAAAAAAAAGGGTAGTTCTAGTTTTTTTATACGAGGGGTGACTATATGGAAAGTTTAGACCACGCAATTAATAATAAGTTAATAATATTGCACATATTAAAAAAAATCTCTTTTT
>CAZTHU010000171.1:0-5029 GCA_964613575.1 uncultured Eubacteriales bacterium
TGATCATGATGTCCATTTACTGAAGCGGATTTTAACCTTGACTGTCTAATAATTAGCCCATCCTCTAATTCCTCAATATCAGCACCCATTTTTGTGAGTTCCTCAAACATCACTTTTATTCTGTCTGTTTCCTTGAGCCTTGCCTGCGGAACATTTAAAAGTTTTGTCTCCCCTTTTGCAAAGCACCCAACAACCGCCATAGCTGGAAGCGCATCTGGAATAGCGTTCATATCAATTTCAATTCCTTCAAGAACTCCCCCTTTAACTCTAACACCACTACTTTCTACCCATACTTTAGCTCCCATTCTTGTTAGTATATCAAAAACTTCTTTATCACCTTGAGGATCTGTCATATCTAAATTATCTAGAAAAATTTCGCCACCTGAAATCGCGGCAAGTGTTGCAAAAAATGTAGCTGACGAAAAATCTCCTGGTATTCTTTCATTAAATGCCTTATACTTTTGCCCTCCAGGTATTTCAAAAACTTTAAATCCGTCATTTTTATACTTTATCCCCTGCTTATTTAACCACCACAATGTCATATCTACATATGGCGCTTCATATAATACAGGCACATTTATTTTAGAATTCTCATTAGCTAGTGGACATGCAATTAAAAGACAAGTCAAGTACTGTGAAGTAATTGCTTGAAGATTTGTCTCTCCTCCTTTTATTGCACCCTTTACTACAACGGGTGGACACCCATCTTGCCTTGATGTAAAACAATCTGCGCCAAGCTCATTTAAAGATTTTATCAAATTTTCTATTGGTCTTTTTCTTATTTGATGATCTCCTGTAAAAATAGTAGTACCATTTAAAATACCTGCAACTCCCAACGCAATATTTAAAGTTGTTCCAGAATTCCCCACATCAATAACGTCACTAGGAATTTTAGGGTTTTCACCAAAACCTTCTACCAAAATTTTCGTACCATTTACTTCAATGTTTGCTCCAAAAGCTTTTAAAACCTCAATACATGATTTTGTATCCCCAGACAATAACGCCTCTTGTATTATTGAACGCCCCTTAGATAATCCTGCAATAATTAGAGCACGTATTGTGTGAGATTTAGAACCAGGTATTTTTACACTTCCTGCTATTTTACTTTTATTCACTAATAGTTTCAATTTTAAAACCTCCTATCTCAAATACGATCAATTACCATTTCGACTTTTTTCAACTCCATACTTAACGTATCAAATTATCCCTATACTCTTTTGATTTTTCAAAAAATAAATTAATTGCTATATTATCCTTCCTTCTTATATCAGCCTTTAAATCCTCTAAAATATTTTGAAATATTTCAATTTGCTCAACCATGTTTTTTGAATTAGATAAAAGAATCTGCTCCCACATAACTGGGTTAGATGAAGCAATCCTTGTTGTATCTATAAAACCTCCCCCTATTAACTGCTGAAACTTTTCAATTCTTGTTTCTGATTTATTAAGTAAATTCACCAATCCAGCAGCGACGACATGCGGAATATGACTTACCTGGGCTAAAATTTTATCATGTTCATCTTTTTCTACCATTAAACTCTTAGCACCAATTTTTTCAATAACCTCTGTAATTATTTCCACACTTTCTTTAGTTGTCGTTTTTGCTTTGGTTAATAAATAAATAGCATCTTTGTACAAACTACCGTCTCCATGCAAAAAACCACTTCTTTCGCGACCAACCATAGGATGTCCTCCAATAAAAACAGGTGCATCATACAACTCATTTACGGCATTTATGATTTCAACTTTTGTACTGCAAAGATCACTTACTATACAGTTTTTTTTAACTTTTCCTGATAATTTTTTCAAAATATTAACACATTCAATAGCAGGAGTTCCGATAAAAATCAAATCCGAATCAAAAATAGCATTTGTTATTTCTTGATAACCCTCATCTATAACATTTTGACTAAGTGCCGCCTGAATATTTCTATTATCAGGATCAACTCCAATGATTTTTTCACAAATTGAATTTTCATAAAACGCTTTGGCTAGTGACCCCCCCATTAAACCTAATCCTATAATTGATATCTTCTTTATATCCACAATCATCACCCCTTACTCTTCTTTTTATGCTAAGTAAACTCAAACTTCCCTCATTTGATATCTATTTTAGTGTTAACAGGAAGACTAGCATTTTCTGTGAATTTAGCTTATGTTTCTAACTTCTTAACTATTATAATCAATTACGATTAATTTGTCTTTTGATTTCTTCAAATGCAGTACCACCTAGTACATTTCTTCTTTTTACACAGTTTTCTATAGATATACTATCAAAAACATCTGTTTCTATTAAACTTGAATATTCTTGCAGTTTTTCAAGTGTTAAATCCTCTATTGTTTTTAATTCTTTCTCACAAAGTAAAACAACTTTGCCTACGATTTCATGTGCACTTCTAAATGACTCGCCCTTCTTAACCAGATAATCCGCTAAATCTGTGGCATTTAAAAAACCCTCTTTAGTTGCTTGGAGCATCTTATCTTTATTAATTTTCATAGTATCTATCATATTTGTAAAAATCTCCAAACATATTTTCACAGTATCTAAGCTATCAAAAACAAGTTCCTTATCTTCTTGCATATCTTTGTTATAAGCTAAAGGTAATCCCTTCATCATAGTAAGTAGCGCCATCAAATCCCCATAAACTCTACCAGATTTCCCCCTTACTAATTCTGCTACATCTGGATTTTTCTTCTGAGGCATTATACTGCTTCCTGTACTATACGCATCATCTAATGTTATAAAACCAAACTCAGTTGATGCCCATAAAATAATTTCCTCACTAAACCTACTTAAATGCATCATTATCAATGATATATCAAAACACAATTCCAATAAAAAATCCCTATCACTTACAGCATCCAGCGAATTTAGGCACAATTTTTCAAACCCTAATTGTTCTGCAACAAAATTTCTGTCTATAGGATAAGTTGTTCCCGCTAAAGCACACGCTCCAAGTGGCATAACATTTATTCTTTTTTTAGTTTCTAAAATTCTTTCAAGATCTCGTTTAAACATTTCATAATATGCCATCATATGATGAGCAAAAGATATTGGTTGGGCACGTTGCAAATGAGTATAGCTTGGCATGATTGCGTACAGATTTTTATCCGCAATCTTTGTAAGTACATTACACAAGCTATTTAAAAGCTTATCTAATACCTCAACCTCTTCTCTTAAATACATCCTTACATCTAATGCAATCTGATCATTGCGACTTCTAGCAGTGTGTAGTTTTTTCCCTACTTCCCCAATACGTTCAATTAAAACTGTTTCGATATTCATGTGTATATCTTCTGCTTCAACTGTGAATTTTATTTTCCCACTTTCGATATCTTCTAAAATTTTATCTAATTCATTGCAAATAAGCTTTGCTTCTTCATCTTTTATAATTTTACACTTAGATAGCATTTTTGCATGCGCAATACTCCCCCTTATGTCATGTTTATATAGCCTTGAATCTATTGCAATAGAAGAATTAAAATCATCCATTAAACTATCTGTATTATTCTCAAATCTACCCGACCATAACTTCATTATTCTCTCACCCTTTCTCTATCAAAAAGTATGTGTAATTTTCTTTTTGGGTTTTCCCCTTCAAAGTATACTTTTCTCCATTCTCTAGCCTTTCATTAAGGTTCCTATATAGGTTTTCGTTATCGTGTCTTATCCAAAAAGGTTTGCTATCTTCACTAATTTTTTCTTTTGCCTCAACGTAATCTTCAAAATTATAGCTTATTATTTTATTATTTAGCTATGATTCAAATGCATTTTCTTTAGGAACTTTAGTTTTTATAAACAAGCTATTTTGACAAGTATGCACAAACCCGTACGACATAATATTTAAAGGATTTGTGGTTTTTAAATAAATATTTGAACTAGCATTATCAGTTTGAATTATAAATGTTAAAAATTCTTTATCTTGTGCTAAATGAAGTGCCAAGGCAAATGTAATTGTTCCAATCCCCTTACCCTCGTATTGAGGATCAACTAGCAAAGTCCATTCATGCGCCACCTTTGTATCTGCTATGTTACCAACTAAACTTAATTTAGAAATTGGCTTATTGTTTACTAAGAACCCAGCTGTTAATCCAGCACCGATTGTACCAAAATTTGCAAAAGTCCAATCTGGGGCTGCCATTCCCTTACCATACGCTTTTTCATTTAAGTCAATAATTTCTCTTACAAAGTCACTTCCTTCTCTAGTCCCAGGATCAATCATTTTCGTTTGAAATGGCAACCTTTCCATCAACTCACTATACTTATCCCAATATAGCCTATTAACAATTAAAAATATTTCTAAATCCAGCTCTTTATATTTTTTTAAGTTCTCATTCATTTTTACTCCCCCTTGATAATATTTTCTAGTTTTTCTTGTGCTTCAATAATGTGAGATTTTTCTACAAATTCATTAGCACTGTGCGCCTGCTCAATACTTCCTACTCCAAACACTATACTATTTATACCAATTTCTTGAAATAAAGAAGCCTCTGTCCAAAAACTGACCTCTTGAAAATCTCCCACAAACATAGGTCTATCATTTTTTAGTGCAGGCCCTATAAACCGTTGGCTTACTCTAGCACCACTACACAATTCTAAAACCTTATTTTTCACATCAATCTCACTATCATACGTTCTTTTAGACGTTTTAAAAGTACATTTTTGTGAAACGATATTACCTGCAACCCCACCATTTATTACCCCAATATTAAATGTATCTTCATCCAACTTAACTATTGACTTTGCAGCCTTTACAATAGCACCCTGAGTATTTACCGACGAATGCTTAGCCATCGCATCAAATTCAACCTCAAACGAATAATATCCCTTATGCCTTGATACAAACTTTAGCTGTGTTGGCTCACCAACAATAGCCCTTTGGATTCCTCTTTTATAATCTGACTCCAAGAAATATTTCACACCCGTTTTTACACCAGCTTCTTCATCAACCGTGAACAAAAGCATAATATTTTGTGGCTTTACTTTCTCAACAGCTTTAATCATGGCAAAAATATTACCCTTAGTATC
>CAZTHU010000172.1:0-4990 GCA_964613575.1 uncultured Eubacteriales bacterium
CCTCTTTTTATCTTCCTTAAAAAAATTATATCTTCACCCTTTTCGCGTATTGTTATACAATAATTTTTTACGCCTACTAATTTTTCTTCAAGCTCAGTTAACTCATGATAGTGTGTTGCAAAAAGAGTTCTTGCTCCAATCTTGCTTTTAGTACTAATATATTCAATTACAGCCCATGCAATACTTAAGCCATCATACGTACTAGTGCCCCTTCCTATTTCATCTAGTATAACAAGGCTTCGTTTAGTCGCACCCTGTAGTATGTTTGAAACCTCTGACATTTCAACCATAAACGTGCTTTGTCCTCCTGCTAAGTCATCAGAAGCGCCAACTCTAGTAAAAATCTTATCTACCACACCTATTTTCGCATAGCTTGCTGGTACAAAACATCCCATCTGAGACATCAATACAATAACTGCAACCTGCCTCATATATGTTGATTTACCAGCCATATTAGGACCTGTTATAATAGAGATAAGGTTTTCATCTAAATCTAACATTGTGTCATTTGGCACAAAATCTATACCCGACATCATTTTTTCAACCACAGGATGTCTTCCATCTTTTATCTCTAATATATCCCCATCATCAACTAAAGGTTTTATATAGTTTTCATCCTCTGCTATCTGTGCAAAATTACTTAAACAATCTAAAGTAGCAATACTTATTGCAGTATTTTTAACTGCACCTACATGCAAAAGAATTTGTTCTCTTAAGTTTAAAAATAAATCATACTCTAATTGTTTTAATTTTTCCTCTGCACCCAAAACAGTTTCTTCGACCTCTTTTAATTCATTTGTTATAAATCTCTCGCAATTAGCTAGTGTTTGTTTTCTAAAAAAATAATCTGGAACTAGGTTGTAGTTAGATTTTGTAACCTCAAAATAATATCCAAAAACTTTATTAAATGATGTTTTCAAATTTTTTATACCAGTTTTTTCTCGTTCTTTTCTTTCGATCTCTAAAATCCAACTCTTTCCTTCAGTCGATGCCTTTCTAAGCTTATCGACCTCACTTGAAAAACCGTCCTTTATTATTCCACCTTCCTTGATTGTAACAGGGGGTTCATCTATAATTGCACTATCAATCAATTTATATAAATCATCTAAAGAATCCATTTTGTCAAAAATATTTGATAATAAATCAGCTTCTAAATCTTTAATAACCTCTTTTATGCTTGGAATGTTTTGGATAGAAGTCTTTAAAGAAATCAAATCCCTACAATTTGCGCTACCTAAAACCACCTTACTAATTAATCTTTCCAAATCATATACTTTGTCTAATAACTCTTTTATTTCAACTCGTTCCATATACTTTTCTTTTAATTCCTCAACTGCATCTATCCTTTTATTTATGTCATTAACATTTATAAGTGGCTGTTCTACCCATTGCTTTAATAATCTTGCCCCCATCGATGTTTTCGTTTTATCTAAAACCCATAACAAACTTGCTTTTTTTGTTCTTTCCCTAATAGTTTGTGTTAATTCAAGATTTTTTCTTGACTGAGCATCAATACTCATATAACCTTCTACATCGTATTTTTTGATCTGCTTTATATGTAATAAGTCAACCTTAGATGTCTTTTCTAAATAAGCTAAAAGCGCACCTAATGAATTAACCCAAGTGTTATCCAATCCTGTTTTATTTGTAATTATATCCTCACCAAACTTAGTTCTTATAAGCTCCCTAGAACTATTTATTTCAAAATATTCATCTTCCAAAAGCGTTATATATATATTAAGTTTTTTGGTAACAAAATCATAGAATTGACTATTTTCGTATAAGCTTTTATTTACTATTAACTCTGATGGAGAAAATTTGGCAACCTCATCACGAAGCTTTACTAAGCAATCACCATAATAGATAGAAGATACCTTTAGTTCTCCTGTAGAAATATCAACAATCGATAAACCTACATTGCCAGTAAAGTAAATTGACATTAAATAATTATTCTCGTTTTGAGATAAAATAGACCCTTCCGTTAAAGTCCCAGGTGTCAATACCCTTACAACATCTCGCATTACTATTCCTTTTGCTTGAGATACATCCTCAACCTGCTCACAAATTGCAACTTTATGTCCTTTTGAAATCAACTTATTTATATAGTTTTCACAAGAATGAAATGGAACCCCACACATAGGGGCCTTTTGTTCTAAACCGCAATCCCTTGCAGTAAGTGTTATTTCCAGCTCTTTTGATGCAAGTATTGCATCATCAAAAAACATTTCATAAAAATCCCCAAGCCTAAAAAAAAGAATACAATCCTTGTACTCTTCTTTCAAACTCAAGAATTGCTGCATCATTGGCGTTAATCCCATATAGTACCACCCCTTCTTTGGTTAGTTAAAGGGTTGAAAGCAAAAACTGCTCACTCTTTCAACCTTTAACTTACCACCTTCCACTTTCAACCTTACGTTGTGGACACTTTAATGACATCCACCACCACAGCCTGAACATCCTGAAGAAGAACACCCGTCTTCATCCTCTGTTCCATTTACAGACTTCATTAAGATATCTGTCACACTTTTAAAGATGTTATCTACAGCCGTTTTAGAATCAATGTAGGTCTTAGTAGTTTCATTTTTCATAAGCTCATCATTTTTTTCTAAAAGTCTTGATTTAACCTCTTCAATTTTAGTTTGATCATCATTACCTTCCATAAGACTTACATATTCTTGACGAATAGCGCTAAATTCATTAAAAATATCAAGTGCTTGCTGATTGTTGATAATAGCCTCTTCAGCATCCCTTAATCTTTTTAATTCTTCAGATTCACTAATTAGATCGCCTAATTCTCTTGCCTTTTCATAAATATCCATAATAAACTCTCCTTTTGATTCAAAGAAATGTAACACATCTCCTTGTTTTTATTGTTTAAGAACCTTTTCAAACGAACCCTCTAACGACCACGTTTTAGCTTCGTCTATCCTAACTAAAACAAGCTTTCCTACTAAGCTTAAGTCACCTTCAAAGTTTACAACCTTATTTGTAGATGTTCTTCCGGTAAGTTTTTGCTTGTTTGTTTTACTCTTACCCTCAACTAAAACTTCTTGCAAACTATCTGTGTAAGGTTCATTAAGCTCTTTGCAAATATTGGTCTGGAGACTTAAAAGTTCTTGAAACCTCTTATTTTTCACACTATCTGGAACTTGGTTCTCCGCTTTGGCAGCTTTTGTACCAGTTCTTTTTGAGTATAAAAACGTGTATGCTAAGTCAAACTTTACCTTTCTCACAACATCTAAGGTATCTTTAAAATCATCATTAGTCTCTCCCGGAAAACCAACTATTATGTCAGTAGATATTGCAATGTCACCTACATGATAACGTATTCTTTCTATAAGTTCAAGGTACTTTTCTTTTGTATAGTTTCTATTCATCTGCTTTAACACACTACTACTTCCCGATTGAAGGGGTAAATGTAGACTTTTACATATTTTCTTAGAATTTTTCATTGTATTAATAAGCGCGTCCGATAAATCTTTTGGATGAGATGTCATAAATCTTATCCGCCACAAATCTTCAATTTCATCAATCTTCTCTAGAAGATCCGAAAAAGTCAAATTATTGGGTAGATCATTTCCATACGAATTAACATTTTGTCCTAATAACATTACTTCTCTAACACCATTTTTAACCAATAATTTTATCTCGTCTAAGACATCTTCCATTTTTCGGCTTCTTTCTCTGCCTCTTACATATGGAACAATACAATAAGAGCAAAAATTATTACACCCATACATAATTGTTACGTAAGCTTTATAACTTTCTTCCCTTTTTATACTAACACCCTCATATATTTTATCCTCATTTTCCCAAACTTCATACACCCTATTCTTAGAATCAAGAACTGTATAAACAAACTGAGGAAACCTGTGGAGATTGTGGGTACCAAATACAATGTCTACATGTTTAAACTTTTGCTTTATATAATCAACTACCTCTCTTTGTTGCATCATACAACCACATACAGCTATTAATAGATCTGGGTTTTTACGTTTCAAACTTTTTAATGCACCAACATTTCCAATAACCTTAAACTCCGCATTTTCTCTTACACAACATGTGTTAAATATTACGATATCAGCATCTTCTGAACAATCTGCTTTGACATACCCCATGTCGGTTAACATTCCAACTAATTTTTCCGAGTCATGCTCATTCATTTGACAGCCAAAAGTATTTACAACATACTTTTTTTGTCTTCCAATATTCATATCCCTAACCTTAAACGAATATTCTTTTTGATTTTCCATCTCTATATCCATATCTATGCTTTTATCTATATCTTTTTTATCTTTCAAAAAAAAAACCCCCTTAACACTAAAACTTCTGCAATTAGAAATCCCCCATTTCGCTAATTATAACACAGCAACTAAATTTTACAAGAAAAACATCGGTAAGCTCTGTTATACTATAACAAAGCCATTGAAAATCATGCACATTGTGTGTATAATAAACTTGGTGCTCTTACTTAAAAAGGATGTGTATAAACTTGATTAAATTAATTGCTTACTTTACAATGATTTTAGATCACATAGGTTTTACATTTAATGAGTCTATATCAGATGAAAACTATATTTACTTAAGAATATTAGGTAGAATCGCATTCCCGTTATTTGCATATGCTATATCTATTGGATTTTTAAAAACAAGAAGTGTGAAAAAGTATGCAATAAGGCTGTTTCTCTGGGGGATGATTTCACAAATTCCCTATTACTTATTTTTAAATAATAACCTTCCTAAAAAAGGTGAGCAAAGCATACTCATATATATTCAAACATTAATAACAGAAATTTTCAGCGAAAAACTAAACATCTTATTCACATTCTTTTTCTCTATACTAATGCTATTTTTCTTTAGAGAAATTTTAAAGAAAAATAAAGAAAATTTAAACTTAAGTGTAATTTACACATTTGCATTTTTAGGTGTTTTTGTTTTAGTAAATTTTCTAAACGTAGATTTTGGCATATACGGTCTAATTACAGTTTTA
>CAZTHU010000173.1:0-4988 GCA_964613575.1 uncultured Eubacteriales bacterium
CTTCTGGGACATTACTCCATGCATTATTGAATATATTTCTAGAAACAGCACCATGAAGTTCACTTACACCGTTTTTATGACCTGCTATAGAAAGAGCAAGTACCGTCATATTAAAATTATTGTGGTCGCTTACCTTTAGACCCAAGTCTAAAAACTCATGTCTATTTATGCCTAATTTGTTCCAATAGTTACCGAAATATTTGTCTATCATAGTTAAAGGAAATACATCGTTGCCTGCAGGAACAGGCGTATGTGTTGTGAAAACCGCTGAGGAAGAGACAGCCTCTCTTGCCTGTTGGAATGTTAATTGTTTTTCGATGATGAGTTTTCGTATAAGCTCTAGACCTAAGAAAGAAGAGTGTCCTTCATTCATATGATATACAGTAGGTTTAATTCCTAAAGCATCTAAAACTTTTATTCCTCCAATTCCTAAGAAGATTTCTTGTTGAATTCTTGTCTCTTGATCTCCACCGTATAGCCTAGCGGTAAGCCATCTATCGTGCGGGGAGTTTTGTTGGATGTCGGTATCCATCAAATATAGATTCACACGTCCAATCTGAACCTTCCAAACCTGTGCGTAGGTAAGTCTTCCAGGAAGCTCTATTGAGATGGTTATCTGGTTACCGTCTTGATCAAGGGCGGGTTGTATTGGTAGCTGATTAATGTTTAGATCTGAAAATCTAGTTTCTTGCCAACCTTCACGGTTTATATGTTGGCTAAAATATCCTTGTTTATAAAAAAGACCAATTGCAGTAAATGGAAGTCCTAAATCACTTGCGGATTTACAGTGATCACCTGACAAAACGCCTAAGCCTCCTGAATATATTGGTAAAACTTCATGTAATCCGTATTCTGCTGAAAAGTATGCAATGCTATGTTTCTTTTTATTAGGGTGGTTTTTGTCAAACCAAGTATCTGTAGAGTTCATATAAGCATGATAGTTTTCTACTACCTCTTCATACTTTGCGATAAAGCTTTTGTCTTTAAGTTTTTTGTCTAATTTTTCTTGACTTACTTCTTGCATAAATCTTACGGGGTTTTTAGAAAGTTGTTCCCAGAGACTAAGATCTATTTCTCTATATAGATCTATTGCATCTGGGTTCCATGACCACCAGAGATTGCAAGCAATTTCCTCAAGCATTTTCAACTTTTCTGGTATAATTGCTTTGACTGATATTTTCCCTAGAACATACATAAATTAGCCCTCCAATTATTTTGTTATTTTTAACTATTCTGATTGATATATTGTTAGCAAAATTTCAAAAAACATTCTTTGCTATCTTAAAGAGTATACCTTGAGGATGTAATGAAAATTTAACATCCCCATTATATCATATGTAGTATAATTTGGGTAGAATTTTTTATTGACAAATGGAAAAAAAATCATATAGTGTTGTGATTAGTTGGTCAGTTGGATAGTTGGTCAGAGAAAAAATTCTTCGAAGATATTATGGGGTGAAAAAGAAAGGAGTTATGAGTATGTTTGAAAAAAAATCAAAGAAAGTTAGAATTCTGATAGTTTCTTTGCTTTTTATTGTTTTTCAGCTTGTTGTTGGAGCGATAACATTTCCGTTGTTGGTTTTTTATGGGCCTTTTGAAAGTGTTAGAGATAGCCTTGTTGGAACTGCAATGACAACATATACGCATCAGTTTATTGCAACTACTTTTTTGTCAGATAAAGTTATTGATGATATAATGGAAAAAAATACAATAGATTTTTCGGACATTGACTTAGGATCGGACGAAGGCATTATAAGTGTTGATGATATAAAGGTAAGTGATAAGGTTGAAGTCTTTAATATTGATGGAGGAAATTTTCAGGGAAAGCTTATTAAGGTACATGACCCAACGCGTGTTGCTGTAGGATATACTAGCCGTAAGCCTCTTGAGGGAGAGACAACAAGTACAATAGCTAGGAGAAATGATGCTATTGCTGCTATTAACGGTGGTGGATTTGTTGATGAGGGGTGGTCAGGAACGGGAGGCGCACCGTTAGGGTTTATAATACATGATGGAGAGGTTGTATATAATCATAGAAGTGATTTTGCACTTCAAGATACCATCGCTTTTACTAAGAGTGGGCAGATGGTAGTGGGAAGATATAGTGTGAATAAATTGTTAGAGATGGGTGTGACAGAGGGGATGACTTTTGGGCCACCACTTGTCATTAATGGGAATCCTACAATTACTAGTGGAGATGGAGGTTGGGGCTATGCACCAAGGACAGCCATAGGACAGACAGAGGATGGAGCAGTTCTTTTGTTAGTTGCCGATGGTAGGAGGCTAAGTTCCAGGGGAGCATCTCTAAGAGATATTCAAGATATTTTTATTGAAAATGGTGCGGTAAATGCAGCTAATCTAGATGGAGGTTCATCTACAACCATGTATTATAACGGAAGAGTTATAAATCGTCCGTCAGATTCGCTAGGTGAAAGAACTGTGCCAACAATTTTTATGGTTATGCCAGATGATTCATCGTTTGTTACAGATTGACTGTTTGGAGGGGTTTTGCTTGAAAAAGGTTTGGATAACAATTTATAAATGGTTTGTAATATCTATAATTCTCCAGCTTGTTTTGCTTGCTTATATCGACGTGAGGATACTTGGTTCTAATCCAAGTGTTCTTACAAGTGCTGAGTTTGAAAGGGATAATGGGTCTGATAAAGATGATAATGAAGAGGATACAATAGGTATAGAAATTAGTGATGATGCAAGAAATATAAAATTTTCATATGATTTGAGTTTTTTAGCGTATATGATAGAGGATGTTCTCATTATAAGGGAGGCGTCGGGAAATCGTTTGGTACGAAAAATTTCACCTTTTGATGAAGAAAGTGACAAAACATTGGATATGTCACCTGGGAAGATAAGTCATTTTACTTGGATGGAGGATAGAAATATTTTCATCTATGCGAGTAGTATAGAGGGGCAAAATTACGACGAGATTGAGGTTAGAACAATAGATTTTGAATTAGAAGAAGATCATATTTATGAAAATAGGATGAGCGGGCTTCAAAAGGGATCAAAACTAAGATCGCTCGAGGTGACTTATTTAACTAATATGCTTTATTCTCAGGTCTTAACTGACACAAATGAAAGACTCTATGCTTATGATATAATGGGGAATTTGTCTTTTGTCAGGGTTATGCCAAGGGGCAGTAAAATAAGGGACACTAGGTATTATGATTCTGTTTTTATAGATGAAAATAATGGTAGAATACAAATATATGATGGGTTAAAGAAGACGACTAGAACTTTAGAATTAGAGGGCAGTGCTGTTTTACTTGATGTTGATAGAAATGATAGTGTTTATATTGGTATGATGGATGATGATGGAATGATTGAGTCTATAAAAACAGGGCAAGTGCAAAGAGCACAGGTTCAAGATTGGGAAACTATAGAGCTTGATGATAGCGTAATGAAGGCGCAGATAATGATAGATTTTGATGGTAATATGTATATAAATGATATGAAGAAAAGGAGATTGACTCAAATAAGTGAAGAGGGTAGGATATTAGATTATGAAGGAATGATTATTGAAATAAGACAAGAATATGTAATAACTAGGAACAATGGGTTTTTGGAGATTAATGATTTCATGAACGATACCAGTGAACTGTAATGTTAGCATGAGAAATATTTGAAAAGTGATTGTTATATTTTTAATGTTATGATATAATTTTTGTGATGTATGGATGTTTAGACTGGAGGTGTTTAATATGGATGAAGAAAAAATAATGATATTAAGTGGGGAAAGCTTTGAATATGAAGTGGAAAGGTCTGAAAAACCTGTTTTAGTTGATTTTTGGGCACCTTGGTGTGGTCCTTGTAAAACGATTTTACCTATACTTGATGAATTGGCTAGGACGCATGGCGAAAAAGTGAAATTTGCAAAGGTGAATGTGGATGACGACAGTTCAATAGCAGGCAAAAATAAAATAATGAGTATACCAACAATGATACTTTTTAAAGAAGGTAAGCCTGTGGATAAACTTGTTGGGGCAAGAAGCAAAAATGAAATAGAGAATTTGATATTGAAAAATTTGTAATTTTTATTTGAAGGGATTTGATTAGGTTGGAAGATAAAATTTTTGGTAATGCTATGTTTGGTTTTGATAAAGATGATGTAAATACATATATTGAGAAGATAGTAAAAGATTTTGAAAATAAACTTAGAGAAAAAGAAGAAGAGATAACACTTCTTAAGATTCAAAATAAAGATTTGAAGAAAAAAAATGAGGAAGTAACTTCAAAAAAGGAATATGCCACCGAAGATAAGGATAAGATTGTTGAGGTTTTAGTAAGTGCTCAAGAAAATGCTCAGAGAATAGTTGAAGAAGCTGAAGAGAAAAGTCGGATTGAAAAGGTGAGATTAGAAAAAGAGTTAAATAAAGAAACACAGAGAATTTTTGACCAATTAAAAAAAGATAGGCAAAAGGTTGATGATATAAGAGAACAATTAAATAGCTTAAGAAAACAAGCAAAATTTGTTATCAAAAACTTTGAGAATGATATTGATTCTGTTATTGAGGAGGATCTTAAAAAAACAGAGGAATTATTAGGCTCTGAACCTGTAAAAAAGGTTGAAATTTCTGTTTCTTCAAAGAAGAGTTTGGATAGTATTGCGCAAAAGGATTTTACAGAGAATAATAATAAAGATAGTAAACTAGATCCTAGCAAGCTGATAGAAAAGATAGATGAATTAAATAGTAGCGAAGCTTTTGTGAATTGGAACAAAAATAAGTGAAGAACCTTTATCCACGAACCTAAAGGTGTAGTGGCTTTCGGTTAAGTTTTTATAAAGTAGTGAAAGAGGTTCATTTATAAAAACTAGCAAATATATTAAGTGGCGTAATTCATCTCACGACTAAAGTCATGAGAATTCTTGTGTAGATTTAAAAAAAATCTCTTTAAAACATTTGTTTTAGAGAGGTTTTTTTGTGTGTGCCAGGCATGGCACTAATCTAGCTAGTGAAAGTCTAGCCACG
>CAZTHU010000174.1:0-4980 GCA_964613575.1 uncultured Eubacteriales bacterium
CCTATAATTACTTTATCGCTTTTGAAATTTGAGTTATCTACGAGCTGTCTCATTTTTTCGCCAAGTGATTGTGCATCCTTTACAGTGCCGTTTACAATGGTATCTTTTTCAAGTTCTATATTGCTAAAGCTTGAGATTATTGGTATTTGGTTTGTTGTATCTACTTCGATAGCTCTTATTTCGCAGTCGTCAAATTCCATTCCAATGTATGTGTTTTTGATGTTCATTTTTTATCAGCTCCTTTTGTTATGTAGTCATTTCGCCTAGCCTGTTACTACTGTAAATATTGGCATATAGAGTGCAAGTAATATTCCGCCGATTGCAATTGCAACAAAAACTATAAGAATTGGCTCTAAAATAGAGAATATTCCTTTTGTAAGAATTGCAACTTCTTCCTCGTAAAACTCCGCTAGTCTATTTAGCATCTCACTTATGCTACCTGATTCTTCACCTGCTGATATCATGTTTAAAACCATAGGTTCAAAAAGTCCTGTTTCTTGAAACGGAACTATTAGGGTTTTACCTTCATGAATTTGTTCTGAAATATATAATGATGCTTGTTGGAATTTATCATTTCCAGCAACGGGGCCTGCATATTTAAGTGCATCCATTAAGGTTATACCAGAATCTAACATGGATGCGATGGCTCTTATAAATCTTGCAACGATTGTTTTATAAAAAAGAGGACCCAATAACGGCATGCTTATCTTGAAGCTATCGAATGCACGAATCACAAGTTTGGTTTTAAATATCATTTTCACTGCAAAAAACAAAACTATTAGACCTATTATCCATAAATACCAAAAGTCTCTAATATTGTGTGATAGTGCAAATACCATTTTTGTAATTGCTGGTGCCTGTTCAGGATCTGGAAGAAATGATTCGAATCGTGGCACGATAAAGATTAAGATCCCAACAAACAATAGACCTGCAAAGCTTAATATTATTTTTGGATATATAAAAGCTGAATTGATGGTATCTTGAATAGTTTTTTCTTTTTGAAGTTGAGTCGATATTTTTTCTAATGCCTCTTCTATTTGTCCTGATAGCTCACCTGCTGATATCATGGATAACATTAGGGGTGAAAAAATTTTAGGATATGCCTCGAATGCTTCTGTGAGTGTTGCACCATCCCCAATTCTTTTTTCTATATCTACAAGTGCGTTCCCAAGTGTAGGGTTTGCAGACTGTTTAGATAAAGAACTAATCCCTTGCATCAGAGGAATTCCTGCTCCAAGAAGCGAGGCTAGTTGTCGACAAAAAAGACTAAGGTCACCTAGCTTAACTTTGGGTGCAAAAAGTGAGCCTCCAGATTGTTTAGTCTTTTTTTCGTCTAGTCCTACTACTATAAGGCCTTGGCTTTTTAGTTTAGAAGTAGCTTCATTTTTATCGGAAGCAGAAATTTCTCCCTTTACATTAGCACCGGACTTGTTTATAGCTTTGTAAGAAAAATTTGCCATTTTTTGTTCACCTCAGTTAGTTAAGACTTGGTTTTGTGTTAAAAAATAACGATGATGCGTGCATAGCGATTAAGTGTCATAAGAGTATTGACTAAACGCTAGCGAAGAATAAATTCTCCGCTACGAACATCGCAGAGTGTCACCGAATTGTTAGTTTGAACATGTTGCCGTTATTGTTTAGGTCTACGCTATCTTTGGAAATCTCTTGAACTTTCCAAGAATCATCGATAAGATCGTTTTTCCTAACGATATGCGTCCTTGAATTACCTTCAATGATAGCTACATTTTTATTGTTTTGATCAACTACAACTCCGATAAGCTCAAAAGGTCCTGAAAATGGGCTTAAAACATTAGTATCATCTTCTGATGAAATATCTCCCTCTTTTGTTTCTGAAGTTTTCTCATCAGCTTCTTCTGTAAGTATATCTAATTGTTCTGTTACCTCGGAAGTGTCATCAGAATCCGTAGTAATTTGTGCCGCTGGCTCAACGTTGTTACCAGTGCCAGGTAGGCTTATAATACCTAGCCTAACATATACGCCTAGTAAAGAAAGGATTAGTATTGCAATTACAATACTCATTACTATAATTTTTTTCTTGCGTTCATCTGCATTTGAAGTATCATTTTTTCCAAATTTCATAAATTCACCACCAATTTTTATTTTGTGAAAATAATTACAAATACCCTGCATTGTTATATTCTACAAAAAATTAGATATTCCTTTAAATGAATAAAAAAAATCGATCAAAAGATCGATTTTTTTATTGACTTAGCTTTTTAGAACTTTTTACGACGCTCCTTACTTTTAGCATCTTTACGTCTTAATAAGATCCACAGTATTAAAGTTGCTAGCCCTATAAACAAGACTGGAATAATTATATAGATTATAGGTATATCGGGTGTTTGGTTTTGTGTAGTCTGTGAAATATCATCATTTACTTTGTTCATAAAGTCGGTGTCATATTCTACTACGGAAATATCAAGTGTTTCATCATTGTAAATAATTTCACTAGATATTAGATACTCAGAAACCCCTTCGGTTAATGGAATATTGGTTTCTATAACTTTTTGTTCTTCTCCAGATAGGTCAACGGTTTGTTCTACGGTGTGTACTTTTTTTCTCTCTTCTATAAACACATTTACTTCAAGGGTTGCATTTTCTATAAGTGACATATCAGCAGGCCCAATTATTATATTTTCTACTGTTAAATTCCTTGTGTCTGTGTCTGCCTTGGCAATATGGCTTAATATGCTTGCATTAGGACCTTTTACGACGTATCTTGCTTCAAAATTTGGTGAAATTTGTTTGTTAGAAGATTGTTCAATAAAGTTTAAAACAGCAAGATAAGATTTTGCGCTTTGCATTGCAGGAAGCATTACCTCTAATTCTTTTTCTTCTCCAGGTGCAAAAGAAATGATATTTCCCCTTTGTGTGGATACGGGTTCTTCATTAATTAAGTAACTTGTATTGAAGACATTGATTTCTGGCATGGCTTCAACTTTTTTTTCTGAAATATTCTTTAAAAATAGTTTTAAAACTGGAGCTTCATCAGGCTCATAATTTGGCCCTGAAAGTTCATCTAATTCTTCTCCATCTTTATAGAGATGAGATTTTTTAGGATCGTTTATTAGAAAGCCTTCTTCTGATTCCCCTAAATCTTTTAAAATTCCATTATCTAAGTTAAGAGGAATTCCAGTACGGCTATATAGACGCACTAGAAGATCAAAATCAGCATCTGGTATAGGATAGGGTAGTTGGTGAGTGAAATTATAAGTATCGGTACTTGTTTTTCTAATTGTAATCGGTGAAAACTCTTTATTTATAAGGTTTGATGTGTTAGGCGAGGGTTTAATATAAAGTTCTGTTGCAAGAGAAAGATCCGGAAAGTATCGGTCGGTATAGTTTTCTATTACAACTTGCCCCTCAATATGTGTAGAGGTTTGCTCTGTAATTTTTAAATCTCTCACCCTTAGCTCGTAAAGACTATCAGTGTGTGCTTCAAAGCTGAATGTTTTAAGAGATGTGCTTAGCATTGATATAACTATTAGCGTAAGTGTAAGAAAGATAAATACTTGTTTTTTTAACATAATAGGCCTCCGTTTCTTTTGTTTCTTATTTTTATATTTATTTTTCATAATAAAGATCTCCTTTCTGAATCTTGGAAATTGTTTTTATGATATGAATTTATCATTTCAAGTCTTGTATCGGCAAATTTTTTATAATTTTTATAGTTAAATTTACAAAGGTAGTTATTATTTGTAGAATCTTTAAAAAGTTTGTGTTATAATTTGTTACATCAAATGTAAAAGGATGGTGTTTTAATTGGCAGAACTTAGATATAATCCGCTTTTGAAGGATTGGGTGATGATTGCCTCTCATAGGCAGGCAAGGCCACAGATGCCCAAAAATTGGTGTCCATTTTGTCCTGGGTCTGGAAAGGTTCCAGATAATTATGTAGTACATAAGTATGACAATGATTTTCCGGCGCTTTCTCAAAATCCACCCCAGCCAGATGATGTTGCTAATAATATGTTTAAAACAGCTAAAGCCTATGGAAGATGTGAGGTTATCTTATATTCGTCTGAGCATAATATTACGCTACCACAGCTTAGTGTCTCTCATATAAGAAAACTTGTAGATCTTTGGGAAGAAAGATTTTTAGAGATTTCAAAGGATGAGGGTATAAAATATATATTAATATTTGAAAACAGGGGTGAAGTGGTTGGTGTTACAATGCCTCATCCACATGGCCAAATTTATGGATATTCTTTTATTCCAAAAAAGATTCAAACAGAAATAGATGCTTGCAAAGAGCACTTTGAAAAAACTTCTAATTGTCTTATTTGTGATATAGTAAAGGGTGAGCAAGATGCTAAGGATAGGATTATAATAGAAAATGAGGATTTTTATACTATACTACCGTTCTTTACAGATTATCCTTATGGAGTGTATATATATTCAAAGAGGCATGTGTCAAATATGGTGGAGTTTAATGATAGAGAAAAAGATAACTTATCTAAAATATTAAAGGAAACAGCAGGTACTTTAGATGCACTTTTTGATATGCCGTTTCCTTATATGCTTTGTATACATCAAAGCCCTGTAAATAGTATTAATTGTGATGATTTTTATCATTTTCATATAGAGTTTTATCCACCAATGCGTTCAAAAGATAAGCAAAAATTTAATGCAAGTAGTGAGACGGGTGCATGGGCGAATTGTAATCCTACAGCGCCAGAAGAAAAGGCACAAGAGTTAAGACAAGCTTATGAAAAATTTAAAAAGGATAGTGTTTACTATGGCTAATAAAAAAAGTTTTAGTTTTTTTTCATTTTTAAATAGGATGAAATATATAAATAGATGGGGTCTTATGCGAAATACTATGAGTGAGAATATACAAGAGCATAGCCTACAGGTTGCGATGATTGCACATGCACTGGCGGCTATAAAAAACAAGTATTTTGATGGGGATATAAATGCTGATTTTGTGGCGGTATTAGGAATTTATCATGATTGTAG
>CAZTHU010000175.1:0-4947 GCA_964613575.1 uncultured Eubacteriales bacterium
ACATTGTTCTAAGTAACATTAAAATACCAATATTTTTAGGAGAGCCCTCCAAAACATCTGTACGAATCCCTATATCGAAATCATCTAATCTTCCTCCCAAACCACCTACAAGCTCAAATCTTTCATCAACAACACCAACTTTAAACCCTTTTAGCTTCAAGCTTGAAATTCCGTTACTTAAATTTCTTATAACATCTCTTAGCATAGTTGTCTTACCAGCTCCCGGTGGTGATATTATAAGTGAATATAACACTTGTCCTTCTAATACAATAATTTTCAGAATTTTATCAGAACAACCCCTCACATTTTTTGCAATTCTAAAATTTAATCCAGAAAAATTAACCATCGACTTAACTTTACCATCAATTACTATAACCTTTCCTACAACACCAACACGATGACCTCCATCTATCGTTATAAATCCATTTATAAGCTCGTCCTGATATGCGTATATGGAATTTTTTGATATTAATTGCAATATTTTAAAAAGATCTTCTTTTTTAGGTTTAAAGCTTTTGGATAAATTATTTCCTAAAGAACCATCCTCTTGCAAAAAAAATTCCCGTCCTTTCCCTAAAAGCATCACAGGCCTTCCCACCCTTATCCGAATCTCTTCAATGAACGTTATATCCTTAGGTATTTTTATATTTCTAAGTTCTTTAAAAAACAAAAACTGCAGTACCTCCTGCATATCAAATATCCCCCTTTAAATAATATATATATGTCCAGTGTTTTGAATTTTCTTATCCCTCACTTGATTTATAAAGTTATAGTTCACATGGGTGATTGATGACTAGGCCTTTCATAATCTATCTACTACTTATATTAAAAAGATTTAAAAATATGCATACAAAAAAAGAATTGCATTGCAATCCTTTTTTTGTATAATCTTAGGCGATACTTAACATTAACCACTAACTATATTTAAAATTTGTTTCAACCTTCATCACATTTACACTCACCATCGCAACCACAGTCACATTCGCAGTCACATTCGCAATCACACTCACACTCACACTCACACTCACACTCACAATCGCAACCACATTCACATTCATCGCAATTATCATCTAAATACAAAGGAGTTAAAGGCACTTGATTGCCACAACCTGGACATTCCATAGATTCTTTTCCCATAAAAAAAACCTCATCTTCTACAGTTACGTCTTCTTTACAAACTGGACAGGCTATCGTCTCATACTCAAGAAAATCAAATATATCTGATTCACTTTCAATATAATCCTCTAACTCATCTAGCCTAAATGAGAGATCTTCTATGTCTTTTTTATTTCTTTCGTTATCCTCTAAAACATTTTTAATCTCGTAAACTAAACCTTCCATACATTTCGTAATCTGTGTAACAATATTTGCCATATCATCATTATTAGAATCTGATAATACATCAATACTTTCATTTATTGCTTTTACATCATCTAGAATTACATCAAACTTTTTAGATTTCAAAATAACCACCTTCCTACTCCTATTAAATAGAATTATCTAAACCCTCTCCATATATTCTCCACTTCTAGTGTCCACTCGTATTCTATCTCCTTGATTTACAAAAAGCGGTACTTTTACAGTAGCTCCCGTTTCAACAATTGCAGGCTTTGTTGCTCCTTGTGCTGTATCACCCTTAAAACCAGGCTCAGTTTCTGTTATTTCTAACTCAACAAAATTTGGAGGCTCTATACCAAATACATTGTCTTTAAAAGATAACACCATTACTATATCGCTTTCCTTTATAAATTTCAAGGAGTCTCCTATTGCCTCCCCCCCGATCACTGTCTGTTCATAGTTTTCAACGTCCATAAAATAACACAAATCCCCATCTTTATACAGATATTGCATATCTCTCCTGTCAATATTAGCCCTAGGCATCTTATCAGAAGGATTAAAGGTTTTTTCAACAGTTGAACCCGTTATAACATTTTTAAGCTTTGTTCTAACAAAGGCTGCCCCCTTTCCAGGCTTAACATGTTGAAATTCTAACACCTGAAAAACCTGATTATCCCATTCAAAAGTTAACCCATTTCTAAAATCACCTGCTGATATCATACTTATCGCTACAAACATATTAACCAAATACCATGTTTGTAACTTCCTCCTCTCTATATTATTCTGATAAAGCTTATATCTTATTAATCCTAAATTAGCTTAAACACAATACATCAGAAAATTCTTCCTGCTCCTTTAAATAGTCAAAAATTTGATTCTCACAAACCTTATCCTTTATTTCTGGATTTAACTCTACAGCCTTTTTTAGTGAAGAAATTGCCCTCTCATATCTTTCCTGCATACAATATGTAATAGCCATATTGTAAAAAACCTCATTATCATCACGCGTATCTAATAATGCATTTCTAAATGTATGTATTGCCTCTTCATATTTTTCTAGCTTGGTTAAAATTATACCTAAATAAAAATTTACACCTTTCATCTCCGGATTTATATCTAAAACACTTTTAAATGAATCTAAAGCCATTGAATACATCTCAAGTTTTGAATATGCAACCCCTAAATAAAAATGCAGAACATACTCTTTAGGTGAAGTCAGAATTCCTTTTTCAAAAATCTCTACAACATCTGAAAACCTATTCTCCTTACTCAAAAGGTTCCACACTCTAGTGTAAGCACCTAAAAAGTCAGGCTTATTTTTTATTACCTTCTTGTACACATCGATCGCCTCTTGTATCTGTTTATTCTTTTCATACGATAACCCTACATTATACAAAGCTTCGAACATGTTTGAATTAAGATCATAAGCCAACTTGAATCTTTCTATTGCTTGATGATAATTCTCACCAGACATAAATAGCTTTCCTAGAGAATACTGAACACTATAGTCCTGTGGAGTTAACTTCACAAGCTTCGTATAGATCTCTAATGCCTTATTTGGCTCTTGAATGTTTGAGTAAACCTCACCTAATAAAGCTAAGCTATCTACATGATTAGGTTCTAAACTTAAAGCTTTGTCAAGTTGCTCTACGCATTCTTGTGACTTATTTAATTCATAATAGATCCTTGCAAGTAAAAAGTGATATTTATACCCTCTCAAGCATTGAATTGCAACAACTAACAGCTTTATCAAAATTTTTAATTTTTAATAATGTCTGAATATAGTTGTCTATTCCACCCTTAAAGTTATGATCCATCTCTATTACCCTTTCATAATTTGCCATCGCCTCACAAAAAAAACCTTGCATATAATAAGCATTTGCAATATTATATAGAACTTCTTCCTTTTTAAGCCTCTTGCCAGTATCTTTCCTGGCTTTTTTATTATTACTAGAGCTATGCTTATCTTTAAAGAAATCTAAAGCCCTTTTATAGTATACCTTCGCATTTTCATAGTCACCCATCCTATAAAAAAGATTCCCATAATTATAGTAAAAGTATCTATTTTTGATAATATCTTCTAAGCCCGCATACATACCTAAAGCCTTTTCGAGCTGGTTAGTCTCTACAAATTTTTTAGCGAAATCTAACCTCTTATTAACATTTGATAAAAGCTCCTTTGCAGATAAGTTAGACAATAAAAGCTCTGTTTCTTTTTCTGGTATAATAGTCGCAATTTCATTAACGTCCCCACGCTCAGGAATAATCTTTTTTAATATACATGGTTTTTTGTGAAAAAAAACACGACCCTTAAGTAATGGCTTATCTAAACTTAAAAATATCAACGGTAACACTATACCAAAAAGCAATATCAAAAGCTCTGCACCTGGTGTTGTTAAGGTTCGATTAATAATACTTATAAAACAGATAGTACCAACACTAATTTGCAAAACCAATGAACCTAATACCAAATAATCCCTTGTTTTAAGAAAATATAAGGTATTAAAATACATTAACAACACAATTTGCAGTAAAACAAATACTAAAAATACATTCACTATTACTCACCTCAAAAATTCATCATTAATCAAATTTCAACTTTTGCTTACCATTTGCATCTGAGCAACATCATGCTTTGTCATCAGTACCTTTCTTGGCTTACCTGGCTCAAATTGACCAATTATGTTCTTTTGTTCTAATTGGTCAATAATTCTACTAGCCCTTGCATATCCAACCTTAAACTTTCTTTGAATCAAAGATGCTGACACTTGATTTGTTGTAACTATAAGCTCAATTACTTGATCTAATAGTTCATCTTGTTCAGATTGTTCACCCTCTACTTTATTTTTAGATTTTGACTTCCCAACTGGTATAGTCTTTATCTGTTCTACTACCTCTTGACTATAATCTGCCTTCTTTTGATTTTTTACAAACTCTACGACATTTTCAACTTCCTTTTCAGTGACAAATGAACCCTTAACCCTCTTAGGCTTAGATTCTCCAATAGGATGAAAAAGCATATCACCTTTTCCTAAAAGTTTTTCAGCTCCTGCCATGTCCAATATAGTCCTAGAATCAACTTGAGATGTAACCGCAAAAGCAATCCTTGAAGGAATATTAGCCTTAATAATCCCTGTTATAACGTCAACAGAAGGTCTTTGTGTTGCAATAACTAAGTGCATTCCTGCGGCTCTTGCCATTTGAGCAAGTCTACAAATTGCATCTTCCACATCCCCTGGTGCAACCATCATAAGATCTGCAAGCTCATCAATTATGATTACTATTTGTGGAAGAGTTTCCCCTCCTGTTTTCTCCATCAAATTATTATATCCATTCACATCTCTTACACCATTATCTGCAAAATATTTATATCTTTGAGTCATTTCTAAAACTGCCCAATTCAATGCACCTGCAGCCTTTTTAGGATCTGTCACCACAGGTATAAGAAGGTGTGGTATACCATTATAAATTCCTAACTCTACCACTTTTGGATCAATCATTAAAAGTTTTACTTCCTCGGGTGATGCTTTGTATAAAATGCTAACAATTAGCGAATTTATGCACACACTTTTACCCGCTCCCGTAGCACCAGCAACTAATAAATGAGGC
>CAZTHU010000176.1:0-4914 GCA_964613575.1 uncultured Eubacteriales bacterium
AACTAATGATGAATATCAAAGCCATATAAAGACAGTGAATGAATTATTAGCTTCACTAGGAGTAGAGGGTACCCCTATGCTCATTGCTTACAATAAAATGGATAAGTTGCAAGATGATGTTGTGTTATCTAAGATTGATGCTCCTGTTGTAGAGATTTCAGCAAAGGCGATGGTGGGGCTAGAAAATTTAAAGAAAGTAATATCAGAGTTGTTGGCATTTGAAGATAAACAAATTAAGTTATTAGCACCCTATGATAAGGGGTGGGTTTATCCATATTTATGTGATAATGGTAAAGTTTTAAAAACAGAGTCTAGGCAAGAAGGAATGTATATCGAGGCTATAATTGACTCTAAAAAATATTATAAAGTACAAAAATTTGAAATAGATAATCAGGTTAGAGATATTTAATTTATAGTTTGATTTTAGCTAGTGGTGGTGTTTTTTTTGGATAAAGAATATTTTACGGTTTTAGATACTAAAGAAAATTTGTATGAAGAAAAAAAATCTAGATTTATTGCAAATCTTAAACATGTTGTTTCAGAGGATGAGGCGCTATGTTTTATTGAAAGTATTAAGAAAAAGTATAAGGATGCAACCCATAATACTTTTGCTTACGACATATTATCTGGTGTAAATAAGCAAAAATATAGTGATGATGGTGAACCTCAAGGAACCGCAGGTGTTGTGATTTTGGAGGTTTTAAAGAAGAGGGAGCTTAAAAATATTGTGGTTGTAGTAACTAGATATTTTGGTGGTGTAATGTTAGGTGCGGGAGGCCTTGTAAGAGCATATTCGAAGGCGGCAAGTTTATGTTTGGATAAGGCTGAGATTATAAAAAAGGTTTATTGTACGATAATTGAAATTAAAGTAGATTATAATCTGAGCGGCAAAGTGCAAAATTTTTTACTCACTAATAAATATTATGTTGAAAATGTAGAGTATACAGATATAGTTACATTTAAGGTTATAATTCCTGTAGATATTGTTGAAAGATTAGAATCAGAAATTTTAGATCATACATTTGCAACTGCTAAAATTAGTAAGCTTAAACAAGGTTATTTTGTTCTTTCTTAAACTAAGTGTCAAGGAGAATTAATTGAAAAGCACTCCATACATGTATATATGTTACATGTATGGAGTGCGGATGAATTTAGAGTAATATATAAGCAAATATGTATTATAGTTCTAATCCTTTAGATTTAGAAACTTTTTTTTCAGAGTTCATTAGCTTGTTAGCCTCTTTCTTTTTTTCAAAGGGCAAGCCTTGGAAATAACTAAAGAAAATCTCTCTTGGCTTTGTATTTTTCCATTGTTCATACTTTTGTGGGGCGATTTTTTTTACGGTCTCAAAATCTTTACTTGCATGCGATTTTTGACCAAGTTCCTCTTGTGCAAGGCCTCTTATGAAGATTGCACTTGCATAGTTTGGTTTTAGTGTTATTGCTGTATTAAGATCTTTTACAGCTTTAGGTATATCTTCAGCTTGGCCAGTCTCAAGCTTTAAAGCTCCACTATAACAATGATTATGATAGTTGTAAGGATATAACTCTTTTGCTAAATCAAGCTCTATATTCTTAGGTCTGTGGAAAGTTTCGCCTAAGGTAACGCCGTCCCAAAAAAGACTTGCAGCATACTCATACTTTAATTGACCTGCTAAGAAAGGGAAATTTCCCTTTATTGAGTCTAAGGTTAATATAGTTTGTTTTGGACCAAGTCTTTTGGATAGGCCTGGAAAAGCTAGTCCGTTAGTCATATATGAAGCGCTTTCTACACCTTTAAAGAATTTTTTATCATCTAAAGATTTTGCGAAATCGATTAACTTACAACCATATTCTTCCATTGTATCTGTGTTTACATTTGCCATTAATTTTTTCATTCTTGTTTTGTGCTCTATACCTCTATAGCGACCCTCCGAATCAAATGCTTTTATTAAAGCTTTCTCGCAGTCTTTATTTGGGTCTTTTTCCATTAACTCCCTAAAACGTTTGTTCATAGAATAATTTTCATAACGGATATTAAGTATCTTTGAAATCTTTGGAAATTCATTTCTAATTACTGATATGAAATTTCTATGAATTTGGTCTGTTAAAGAATCCCATTTTGAAGAAAATTTGATAAAGTTAGGTTCGATTTTTTTAAAATCTTCTTTTGTAAAGTCTTTTGTTGCAAAAGCAAACTTTATCGCATTTTCGGGCTCTTTAATAAAGCAATTTCCAACTTTTTGATTCTTTGCTTCTACATTAAGTGCAGATACTTTAGATGCATTGTTTTTTAGTGTATGGTATACTTGGTGAGTATTTTCACTACCTATGCTATCCCTTAAATTTTTTAAAAGCTTAGGCATCACATGTGGTTTGATGTCATATCTCATAAATACTGGTGATTTTATCTTTGTGCTGTACATTTGGGTACCATCAGGCTTAACCTCATCTCTTGAAAATGTATTGGCCCTTGGTCTTTCCCCTTTATTTATAACAGTTGCAGAAAAATGGTCATCTTCTTTTCTAATAACAGCTGCAAATTGATGTGTAGTAGATGCAATTGGCAATATAATAAAAGAGTTTGGATTATTTGGATTTAAATCTAAAACATTTTTTTCCAATACCTTATCATTTTGGTATGATAGGCCAGAGTTTTGCATTGACTTTTTAAATTCATCATTAGTTTTGCTAGATAAAGCTTTATTGTACACTTTAAATAAATCGACCACATTTTGATAATCCTGAATGTTGTTTGAATTCTGATTTAGTGTTTGATGAACTAAATCTATCATTCTTCTTTCAGTATAGTTAAGATTTTTTTCAAGCTTGTCTAATTCACCAAGCTCTTTTTTGATAAATACGTCTTTCATAAAGAATTTCCCCCTAAAAAAATAAAAATATTGACTTGCATTTTGGCTTATTATATACCATGAACTATAATTATGCAAACTGTTTTTTAAAAAAGGTGAAATTTTCAAGTGTGAAACGTATAAAATACGTGATGTTGTTTTTCTATCTACACTTGTGTGAACAGAAGTGATGAAACTTTTATCTAGACGTGTTATTTGTTTGATGGTATACTGATGCTGTTAATCTTAATGAATATTTTAAACTTTATTTTAATAGATAGGAGAATTTGATATGTATAATAAGGTCACAACTGATTTGGATTTTAAGTTAAGGGAAAAAGAAATTTTAGAATTTTGGGGAACAAATGACGTGTTTAAAAAAAGTATTGAGAAAAGGAAAGATGCTAAAGTTTTTACGTTTTATGATGGGCCACCTACTGCAAATGGAAAACCTCATATAGGACATGTTTTAACTAGGGTTATGAAGGACATTATACCTAGGTATAAGACGATGAAAGGCTATAAGGTTTTAAGGAAAGCTGGATGGGATACACATGGTTTGCCAGTTGAACTTGAGGTAGAAAAGCTTCTTGGGCTTGATGGAAAAAGTCAGATAGAGGGTTATGGTGTTGAGCCTTTTGTGAAAAAATGTAAAGAAAGTGTTTGGAAGTATGAACAAGAATGGAAAAAAATGAGCGATAGGATAGGTTTTTGGGCGGATATGGATGAGCCGTACGTTACTTACCACAACTCTTATATAGAATCTGTTTGGTGGTCTATTAAGAAGATTTGGGATAAGGGTCTTATTTATAAAGGACATAAAGTTGTTCCTTATTGTCCTCGATGTGGAACTTCACTTTCAAGTCATGAGGTTGCACAAGGTTATAAGGATGTAACTGACAATACTATAATTGCAAAATTTAAGGTCAAATCACAAGAAAACACATATCTTTTGGCATGGACAACTACTCCTTGGACGCTTCCTTCAAATGTAGCACTTTGCTTTCATCCAAATGAAGAGTATTCGAAAGTTAAGGTTAAAGATGAGGTTTACTTGCTTGCAAAAGCACTTTGCAACAGCGTATTAGGAGAAGGTCAATACGAGGTTTTAGAGACTAAGAAAGGTAATGAATATGAAGGGTTAGAATATGAACCACTTTTTGACTTTGAAAAAACGGATAAAAAAGCATATTATGTTGTTAATGATGAATATGTAACCCTTACAGACGGTACAGGGGTTGTTCACATTGCACCAGCATTTGGTGAAGATGATGCAAATTTAGGAAGAAAGTACGATCTTCCATTTGTTCAACTTGTAGATGAAAGAGGCGAATTTGTGGAAAGGGCGCATAGCTTAAAAGGTATTTTTGCAAAAGATGCGGACGCTTTAATTATAGACGATTTGAAAAAAAGAAATCAGATACTAAAAGAAGAAGAGCATGAACACTCATATCCATTTTGTTGGAGATGTGATACACCGCTTTTATATTATGCTAGGAAGACTTGGTTTATTAAAATGACAGAGGTAAAAGATAGACTTGTTGCTAATAATGATAAGATAAACTGGATGCCTGATAATATAAAGAAGGGTAGATTTGGTAACTTTTTGGAAAATGTTGTGGATTGGGGACTTAGTCGTGAAAGATATTGGGGAACACCACTACCAATTTGGGAATGTGATTGTGGTCATAAAACTGCTGTAGGAAGCATTGAGCAGTTAAAAAAAGAAGGAAGAGATGTTAAGGATGATATAGAGCTTCATAAACCATATATAGATCAGGTTCTTTTAAAGTGCGAGAAGTGTGGAAGTGATTCTATGAAAAGGGTTACTGAGGTTATAGATTGTTGGTTTGATTCAGGTGCTATGCCGTTTGCTCAATGGCACTATCCTTTTGAAAACAAAGAAATATTTGAAGAAAACTTCCCTGCAAACTTTATAAGCGAAGCTATAGACCAAACTAGAGGATGGTTTTATACACTACTTGCTATATCTACGCTAATTTTTGACGAGCCTTCATATAAGAATGTTATTGTGCTAGGTCATGTTCAAGATAAAGATGGTCAAAAAATGAGCAAACACAAG
>CAZTHU010000177.1:0-4913 GCA_964613575.1 uncultured Eubacteriales bacterium
GTCAAATTTATAAAATCTCTGGATAACTTCAGTAATAACATTGAACTTATCCACAATTTCATCACATTGAGCTACATAACTTTAGGATTCGAAACCGTATTGAGCTAATTTAAAATGACATCTTTAAAAAGTGGGGAAACTCAAAAAATCTATGTATTGATGAATTAAAGAATAATGTATATGATATTATAAAAGCTATTGATATTGAAGCTAATATGAGAAATTGCTTTACTGAAACAGATGCAAGATCTAATTATTTAGAGCTTAGATGGTTATAATCTTCACGATATAAAGGTGTGGGGACCTATTTTAAAAACTGAATGTAAATTTGGAGGTGGTGGTTACGTCCCTTTAAAAAAATCTCAAAAAACATTCTTTTTTTAAAACAGTTTGTCATAATAGAAAGAAAGAAAATAAATAAAATATTTAAAAAGATAGTAAAAGAGTGTAATATAATAATATGCAAGGTTATAACAAGTTAAAAAAAGGGGATGTTTGGTATGGGGAAGAGTCGAGGAAAAGGAAGAGACAATTATTGCAAAGAAAAAGAAGCTGTAATCAATGAGGCAATTAGATTAGCGCCAAACTCGTTGTTGATTAAAATAGGCAAAATTGTGTGCTCATCAGATTTTGCGGTACAATATTATTATAATAATAAACATAGCTCATTTTACAAAGATAGAGAGAAGCTAGAAAAAGCTATTAGAAGGGCGCATGTAATAGGGGCGTTCAATCATAGAGATATTATAATTGATGAGTTAGATGAAGAAGGTATTTTTGATAAGTTAAAAAATAACAATTCGTGAAAAAGAAAGAACCGTGAGTATTAGACGGTTCTTTTTTTAAATTGGAGCATATGCGATTTGCTAGATGACACGAGGAAACATGAAAATTTGATTGGAGTCAGTTTCATAAATCTATGATAGAAAATACTGTAAATGCACAGACAGTATTTGAAGTTAAAAGCATACAAGATGTTAATGAATCAATAAAATTCCTTAAGAAAAATAAATATTATCCATTTGACAAATAGTTATGTGGAATATTTAACTACAGAATTATATGTAAAAGGTTTAGGCAAAAATATTTAAAACTAGTTACTCATATATTCAGTATGTATAATAATTTTATATGAAGATGATTTACTTTTCTATGTTAAATTTATAGAAATTCGCATTTAGGGTGATTAAAAGTGAAAAACAGATCCACAATATTCTTAAAATGAGCCTAAATTTATTAACCTATTCAAATAATTTTCTCTCTCAATTAATTGCATCGTAACACCACCCTTATACTCATTATATCATCATATTTCCCGAAATCAATATTTTTTCGTTATTGGGAAATACGATCGTACTAATCGTCTACTTGGGGGCGCAACCCATAACGAGCAACCTAAGAAATTTAATTATTTTTAAAGATGCAGAAAACTCCCCCCCAACCCTCTCAAAAACGATCGTTTTTGAGAGGGGAATATAACGGTTATTTTTACACTTATGTCGGTAAATCTAATAGGGAACTTGGAGGGGTTAGGCAAAGACACCTAAACAGTAAATAGATTTTCTTATTTGGGTCTAAGGTTTTTTTTGAGATTTCCGATATAGCATTTAGGGAACTTTTGTTTGAAGTTGTAAATTTGGAGGGATTTTTATGTTAAAAAGAAACAAGAGTGATTATAGGCTTATGATCATTGATGATGACGAACATTTTTTACTTGGGATTGAAGGGGTTTTAAAATATAAAGAAAAGTATAATCTCAAATCATTTCAGGATCATGATAAGGGTGTTGAAGTGTTAAGAGAGAAAAAAGGTGAGTATGATCTTTTGATTTTAGATTATATGCTAAATGGTGCAACCGCAAAAGATGTGGTGAAAGAAATAAGAAAGTTTGATAAGGAATTATATATATTGCTTTTAACTGCAAAATCAGATGCCCCTCCTATAGAAACAATGCAAGAGCTTAATATTCAAGATTATTGTGAAAAAAATTCGCAGAATTATGAGAATGATATGCTTCTTGCTATATATTCAGCCCTTACCTCTGTTGATATGATGGCTACTATAAGAACGGTTCGCAATGGGTTTAAAAAGATTTTAGCTTCAATGTCCGATGTTAATGGATTTAGGCCAATAGATACTCTTACTGATATAATTATCCACCATATTTTAGATTTAGTTGGTTGTGAGGATATGTTCCTTCTTATAGACAAAGAGGTGTTAGAAGGAGGCGAATTAATTAAGGGAACGGGTAAATATGATGTAAGATATGAGAATAATGAATTGATAAACAGTGTTGAGGGGTTGAAAAAATTAGGGGAGGCAAGGCTAAAAGAAAATGCAGATGTTGCTGTTGTAGATAATTCAATATTTGTAAAAATTGTAGATATTAACGAGGGTAGAGATATAGGATATATGTGGTTAGACTTTAAACACGTAGACTCTAAGAGTACCGACTATGAAAGTGTAATTGAACTCTTGAAGGTATACGCAAATCAAGCGGCATTAACTATTACAAACTCTTTATCACATGTAAAGACTAGTAATCAAAAGATTGCAATAGAAATGCAAAATAAAGAACTAAAAGACCATATTAGAAGTGTTGTGGATGCTTTAAGAATAGCTATTGACAATAAAGATGAATATACAAGAGGTCATAGCGATAGGGTTGCTGAATATGCCTTAATGATGGGAGCTCAGATGGGTCTTAATAAGCATAATCAAAGTGTTTTGCAGATGGCTGGATGGTTTCATGATGTAGGAAAGATAGGCGTTTCGGACGATATATTACTAAAGCCAGATATTCTAACTAAGGATGAATTTGAAAAAGTAAAAAAACATTCAGAGGATGGTGTTAAAATTTTAAGTGCTATCTCGGCATTTAAGGATGTTGTAAATATAGTCAAAGATCACCATGAAAGGCTTGATGGTAGTGGATATCCTAGAGGACTTTGGGCTGATGAGATTGATACAATGACACGTATAATAAGTATTGCAGATTCCTTCGATGCTATGACTAGTGGCAGGGCTTACAAGAAGAATGTTTCGATAAAGGATGCGATAGAGGATCTACTTATAAAGTCTAATATAGAGTATAAAGATGAACCCAAAAAACTTGATGATGGAAGGCTAGTAGCATATTGGTATGATAAGGAGATTGTGAATATATTTATAAAGGCGTTAGTTCATGAGAGGTATTTAAAACTAGAGGATGGTAAACTAGAAGAGGGTGAAAGGGAGCTAGTTTTATAGTTTTGTAAAAGTTTCTATTTAGTCTTTTTCTTTAGTTTTTTAAAAATAATCGAAAGAAAGGCAATAAGTAGAATTACAATAACCGCAATTCTTTGTTTATTCATGTTAGGTGTGTCGGTAGATCGTGATTGCGTATATATTATATCATTGCCAGCTAAAAGGTGGACTGTTCCTAGAGCAAGTTCATCTTTTTTATATTCAATTTGACCTAATACGTCGCCTTCAATTATGTCTTTATTCTCTGGTACATTTGTTTTTTTCTCGATATCTAAACTAGATGTGCTAGTGTTTTTAGGTAATGGAGTTTTTAGTTCATTCGATGCTATAAGTGTTAAGTTTTTAGAACCGTCTTGAGTTTGAATATTTATATTTTTAACCGTATCTCCTTTATTTACAAGTGTTTCTTTTGAATAGTTGGAAAAGCCATACTCTAAAAGTTTTCTTCCGTATATAAAGGTATCTCTTACCATCCTTACATTCATAATTGCTGCAATTAGTTCTATTCCGTCTTTATTTATCCCTGAGACAATTAGGTTGCCTTGAGCTTTTTTTGTATACCCTGTTTTTATTCCGTTTATAGTATATTCTTTTTCTTTACCGTCTATTTCATATGAATATTCATTGTTATTTAAAATGAGTCTATTTGTTGTAAAAATAGGATTCCAATTATCATGAATGTTTGTTTGGGGAAGAGAATTATAACGACTTTTTTTCACGATTTCTCTAAAGGTAGGTATGGACATTCCAAACCTTGCGATTTTGATCATATCACTTGCAGTTGTAAGCTGTTTGTTTTCAATGTCAAGATTATCTTTGCCGCTAGGATTAACAAAGTATGTATTTTTAGCTCCTAATTCTAGGGCTTTTTGGTTCATTTTTTTTAAAAAGTCTTCGCGAGATTTCCCTACATTTTCAGATATTATGTTTGCAGTTTCGTTTGCAGATCGTATAAGTAAAACGTTTAGCATATGTTCTAAGGTTAGACCCGTTTCACCTGCTTGAAGACCTATATTCATACCACTAGGACCTATATCTAAAACTGCGCTTAGTGAAATATCCATAGTATCGTTTAAATTACCATGTTCTAGTGCAACTATTGCTGTCATTATTTTTGTTGTGCTGGCAGGTCTAATTATGTCATCGGCCCTATTTTGAACTATCACATTACCCGTTTTAGATTCAATGAGGATATAAGATGCACTTTCCTCTATGCCTAAGAATGAAAATGCATTTATGCCAATAGAGATAAACAAAAATATGAATATTGTAATGCTAGTTAATATTTTTCCCATAAAACAAGTCCTCACTAGATTAGATATACAGATATCATATCATATTTTTCTCGAAATTAAAACTTTTTTCTATACTCCCACTGATTTTTAACACTTCGTTACATTGATAAGTTCAAATTGACAGTTTGTGGGAAATACCGTAACTTTAAAGCTAGGTTTAGTTAATTGTATTGATGTAATATTAAAAAATATTTGAGAGAGGGAGATTGATGGTTAAGGTTAAAGTAGAAAATTTGGTTAAAATTTTTGGTGGGGATACGAAATTGGCTATGGAGCTTTTAAATAAAGGGTTTTCCAAAGATGAAATTTTGAAGAAGACCTCATGTAGTCTTGCTGTTGCAAATGCTTCTTTTGAGGTCAGAGATGGAGAGG
>CAZTHU010000178.1:0-4885 GCA_964613575.1 uncultured Eubacteriales bacterium
ACACAATTGCACCAAGAATCTATTTATATATAGATTCACATGATGATAATTTAGATATTGCTAATAGACAAAGTTTTGACAATACATTTATCAAAGTATTAGATTAACTCTATTTAATTTTATAAACAGAAAGTTGGTGTCTTTATGAGAAAAAAGGCTATTGAAATACAAAACTTAACAAAGATTTATCCAAACAATAGAGGTATCTTTGATATATCTCTTGATGTTGAAGGAGATATATTTGGATTTTTAGGTCCTAATGGTGCAGGCAAAACTACTGCAATGAAGATTATGACGGGTATGATGAGGGCTGATAAAGGTGATGTTAAAATTTTAGACCATAGCATTAACGAAGAATTCGAAAAAGCTATGGAAAAAGTTGGCTGTATAATAGAAACAGCAGAATCTTATCCATATTTGAGTGCTTTTGAAAACCTAAAGCAAATATCTAGGTTTTATAATGGTATAGACGATACTAGAATTGATGAAGTTCTAAAAATGACCCAAATATTTGACTTTAAAAACGAAAAAGTAAAGAATTTTTCCTTAGGGATGAAACAGCGCTTAGGAATATCTAGCGCCATACTTTCAAGACCTAAAATAGTAATACTAGATGAACCCTTAAACGGTCTTGACGTTGAAGGCATGATCGATATTAGAAATATTATAAAAGACTTAGCAAAAAATGAGCAAGTAACATTCTTTATATCTAGTCACCTTATACATGATGTCGAATTAACATGCAATAAAATTGGCATTATCTTTAACGGAAAAATGATTAGTACAAATAAAATGGATTACATTTTAGAAAAGCACTCTTCCTTAGAAGACTACTTTATTAGCGAGGTGGGTACAGATGTTACAGTTTAAAGCTATTATTCTAAATGAAATTGAAAAAATGTACAAAAAGAAAAAAGGGATCGTAATACTTATCATCACCTTAATTGTTATTGCTTTTGGTCAATTAGCAATTTCTTCCCTGAGAGCTTTATCAGGAGGAATGATTTTAATTGGCTTGCAATTCCCTCTTTGGCTACTACATTTTTTTGCACTAACCATACTGCCACTTTTTGTAATACTCATTTGCATTGACACCTTTGCCAGCGAATTTTCCAACGATACAATGAAACTAGTTGTAACTAGACCAGTATCAAGATTCAAAATTTTTACAGGTAAATTTGTAGCTGTAATTTTTTACGCTCTCTTAAATCTCTTTATACTAATGATTCTAGCCACCATAGTAGGCTTAATATTTAATACATCAATATTTAGCTTTAAAGCTGTTTTAAGTCTATTCTTATCTTTTACCTCTGTAATCATTCCTATATCAGTTATGGCTTTAATTGTTATACTTTTTTCAAACATATTCAAAAGTGGGGTTGGCATATTCTTTTTATCAACTTTTACATTTATAGGTTTGTATATTATAGGGCTTTTGTTTTTACCTAATTACTCCAACCTTTTTATTACACCCATGTTAGGATGGCATAGACTCTTTAGCATTAACCCTATCCCAATAAGACTAATAACCAACCTTTTTTTAATAATGTTAGGATATAACCTTATATTTTTCACATTAGGCTATTACCTTTATGATAAAAGGGATTTATAGATGCTTTTTCTTGAAAAAAAATTAATTAAGTGTAATATTTTTTCATCTCTTGCATAAATTGAAAAAGCGGGGGGTGAATTTTTTTGCAACTTTATCTTGACTTGTTTATACTTGAAAACACTATATTAAACCTATTTGTAATATTTATTTGCTCTAAGCTTCTAAGTAAAAAGATACCTTTTTACAAGACCCTTATTGGAGCGTTTTGTGGTACTTTTTTCGCCCTAATAATAATTCTTTATAATCCTGCATTGATGCAAAATTTCTTCATGAAGATTTTAATATCCTCAATCCTTGTGTTTATAATCTATTTCCCTAAAAGTCTAGGTAGCTTTTTTAGGATTTTTTCTTGTTTTCTTTTAAGCGCAATGCTTGTAGCAGGAACAATGTTCTTTTTAATAGCAAATACTTATGGAAATATGTTATCGTATGAAGAGGGTTATCTTATAAGTGCTAGTTTTAATATTTACGTTTTTATTTTAACATTTACAATTTGCTTTTTTTTAGTGAAGATACTGTGCAAGTTAAAGAAAGACACAAGAATTAAAGAAAAGATATTAACCCCACTTTCAATTTTTATTGAAGAAAAGAACATTTCAATAAATGCATTAATAGATACAGGAAACCTACTTTGTGACCCTTTAACAAACCTTCCGGTAGTCATCACAGAGTATAGTGCTTTAAAAAATCTTTTGCCAAATGATTTGCAAAAACTATTAGATACTGATGAAACTCTAAACTTAAGTAGTATGAATGAATGGATTTACAAGAACAATTGGTTTAAAAGGCTTAGGCTTATACCTTACAAGGCACTAGGGAATGAAAATGATCTTATCTTAGGCTTTAGACCTGATAGCATTAAAATAGGGGATGATAATAAAAAATCAAATAATGTAATTATAGGTATTTGCAAACAATCACTATCTAAAGATAATCAGTTCCAAGCCCTCATAGGTCCTGAGCTAATAATCTAAAAGTATATTACTTTTAGCGTATTAAAGACATATAAAAGAACCATAATAATTTAAAGGGGTGATATCATGCTACTTGCACTTCTAGTAATAAAGAAAATCTTAAAGGTATTAAAATTTAATCCTGAACCTGTATTCTATATTGGCGGAAGCGAATCTCTTCCACCTCCGCTTACCTGCGAAGAAGAATCAAACCTCCTAAAAAAACTTTCATCTAATGAAACTAATGCTCGTAAAGTTTTAATCGAAAGAAATTTACGCCTTGTTGTTTATATTTCAAAAAAATTTGAGAACACGGGCATAGGCATTGAAGACCTTATATCAATAGGAACTATAGGTTTAATAAAAGCAATAAATACTTTTAAACCAGATAAAAAAATTAAACTTGCAACTTATGCATCAAGATGCATCGAGAATGAAATTCTAATGTTTTTAAGAAGAAGTAATAAAAGTCGCGGTGATATCTCAATAGACGAACCTTTAAATACTGATTGGGATGGAAACGAGCTTTTGTTATCAGATATTCTTGGTACTGAAGTAGACACTGTTCAAAGGAATATAGAAGACGAAACGGAAAAACAATTATTAACTTCTGCTATCAAAAAACTTTCAAGCAGAGAAAAAAATATTGTAGACCTCAGGTATGGTCTTTCTTCAGGTGAAGAAAAAACACAAAAGGAAGTTGCAGATTTACTTGGTATTTCACAATCATATATTTCCCGACTTGAAAAAAGAATTTTAGGGCGTTTAAAGATTGAAATTTGTAGACTTACATAGTTTTTGCTATTTGTTGGTGTATAAAAAATGCCTCTATGGCAATAATTTATAATAATCTATTAAAATGCCAGGAGGTCATACTTATGATAAATAAAGTTGAAATATGTGGTGTAAATACTTCAAAATTACCAGTTCTATCAAATGAAGAAAAAGATGTCTTATTTGGAAAAATGCATTCAGGTGATAAGACAGCAAGAGAAGAATTTATACAAGGTAACTTAAGGCTTGTACTTAGCATAATTCAAAGATTTAATAATAGAGGAGAAAACGTAGACGACCTCTTTCAAGTAGGTTGCATAGGTTTAATTAAAGCACTAGATAATTTTGACCTTTCACACAATGTAAAATTTTCAACCTATGCAGTACCTATGGTAATTGGTGAAATAAGAAGATACTTAAGAGATAACAATTCAATTAGAGTAAGTAGAAGCCTTAGAGATACTGCCTATAAGGCTATGTTAACTCGCGAAAAGCTAATAAACAAAAACTCTAGAGAGCCTACTATAAAAGAAATAGCTAAAGAATTAGAATTAGCCCCTGAAGACATTTCTGCATCCCTTGATGCAGTTTCTGAACCGATATCTCTATTTGATCCTGTATTTAACAACGGAAACGAAACTGTATTCGTAATGGACCAAGTAAAAGACGAAAAAAACACTGATGAAAATTGGCTCGAGAATATTGCACTAAAAGAGGCTATGTCACACTTAACAGATAGGGAAAAGCTCATTTTATCCCTACGCTTCTATAACGGAAAAACGCAAATGGAAGTAGCCGAAGAAATTGGAATATCACAAGCACAAGTTTCCCGCCTAGAAAAGAGCGCAATCGTAAACATGCGAAAGAACCTATAGGAAATTTATTTTCTGCTTTACAGCTCCCCCCGCTGTTAAAGATTAACTGGGGGATAGCTGTAAAACTGAAAAATCCCATTACTAAAATTCTAGTAAGACACTCTTAACAATTGATAACTTTAAGCAAAAAATTTTACATTTGTTCAAACTACAATCGTGTATATATGTTTACCCTCATACTTTTTCCATGCCTTAGTATACTCCTTATTTTTATTAAAGCTATATGAAATAAGATAGCCTTTATCTTCTCTTTTAGCATCAAGGTATCCTGCTAATTGTTCTAACGCTTTCATTTCATAATTTTCTCCATGCCATATTTTAAGCTCCACAATATGCTGTTCTTCTCCATAAGTAATTACCACATCCATCCTATTATCCATCCGTGTTTCAGGCTCAACGTAATAAAACCCAACACCATTTATAATTGGTTTTAAAAAACATAAAAATAATAGCCGTCCTTCACGCTCAATGAATTTTGAATCTTTTTCCCTAAATTCATCATGCATTATTTCTTGGAACTTATTTAAAACAAGCTCCATTTTAAGCATGTTATTTTCTACAAATTTTGCTCTGTATTCATAGGTTACTAATTCACCTTTCGCAGTACTTCTTTTAGATATCATATAATTATATATGCACAATTCAAATATTTTATTAGATACTGCAAGTAT
>CAZTHU010000179.1:0-4883 GCA_964613575.1 uncultured Eubacteriales bacterium
TGGGCGCTGTTATTGTTAGAGATAATCACATATTAACTACAGGCTATAATGGAGCACCTAAGGAAAGTAGCCATTGCGAACAAGTTGGATGCTTAAGGCAAAAGCTCAATATTCCTTCAGGACAAAGGCATGAGCTTTGCAGGGCAATACATGCGGAACAAAATGCTATTATTCAAGCAGGATATACAGGCACTAATATTAATGGAGCAACGATTTATGTTACGGCGCAGCCTTGTGTATTATGTGCTAAGATGATAATAAATGCTGGGATTGTGAAAATTATATTTAAGGGATCTTATCCGGATGATTTATCAGTGCAGATGTTAGAAGAGGCTGGAGTGGAAATGATAAAGTTTGAAACTTAATAATGTTAAAAGGAGATCTGTTATGTATTTTGATTATCTAGTGGGATTTTTGATTGCTTTTATTGTTGCTTTTTCTTCTACTCCAATTGCTAGAAAGCTTGCATTTAAGTATGGGGCTATTGATATTCCTAAAGATGCTAGAAGAATGCACAAAAAGCCAATAGCTCGGCTTGGAGGTATTGCTATAGCTATATCCTTTTTTGTAGCGTTGTTCTTTTTTGTTATTGGAATAGAACAAAATTTGCAAAATGAAACATTGGATTGGAGATTATCTTACGCGTTGGTAGGCTTTTTTATAATTATAGTAGCCGGTCTTCTAGATGATATAAAAGGAATAAGAGCATGGCAAAAACTCTCTATGCAAATTGTTGCTGCTGCTATAATAGTGTTTGCTGCAGATATAAGGATTATAAATGTAACAAATCCTTTTTTAGAAGAAGGTATGTATGTTTTACCTGATATTTTTTCTTATATAGCATCTATATTGTGGCTTATTGGTATTACCAATGCTATGAATCTTATTGATGGTTTAGATGGTTTAGCAGCTGGCGTATCAGCCATATCAAGTGTTGCAATATTTTTTGTTGCATTAATCTCAGGAAATCTATTTACAGCTGGTATTGTAATTATTTTAGCAGGTGCATCTCTAGGGTTTTTACCGTATAATTTTAATCCTGCTAAGATTTTTATGGGGGATACAGGTTCTATGTTTTTAGGTTTTGTATTAGGAGTTGCATCTATTCAAGGAACATTAAAATCGTATGCTTTTATATCAATTATAATACCATTAATTGTGCTGGGGTTGCCGCTTTTTGACACAACTTTTGCAATATGTAGAAGAGTTATTAAAGGTAAGCCTATAATGCAAGCTGATAGGGGTCATCTTCATCATCGACTCGTTGATATGGGGCTTAGTCAGAGACAATCTGTTCTAGTTTTATATACTGCGAGTGCTACCCTTGGAATAAGCGCTATAGTTTTTGCGCATAAAGGTGTATTAATTGCTATAACGATGGTTATTTCAGTTTTTGCATTTGTGTTTTTTGGGGCTAAATATTTGTGTGAGTTTAAAGAACATGATAATTTAGATAGTAGCGAAACTCGAGATTTGTCAGTCTTAAATAGTGTGAACGCTATAAAGAGTCCTTTTTATAAGACTACGAGTTTTGATTTACAATCATTGCAAGATGTAGAAATTCCAAAAAAGAGAGAAGTGTAGGAAAAAAAAGTGAGGTTTTGATTATGAGAAAAATTAAGGTATTAACTGTTTTTGGAACTCGTCCTGAATGTATAAAAATGGCGCCTTTAATAAAGAAACTAGAGTGTACTCAAGAGTTCGACAGCCTTGTATGCGTCACAGCACAACATCGGCAAATGTTGGATCAGGTTTTGGATATATTTGATATAGGTGTGGATTTTGACCTTAATATTATGAAGGAGAGACAAACTTTAGTAGATATTACAACCCGTGCTTTAGAGGGGTTATTTGAGGTTTATCAAAAAGTAAGACCAGATATTGTATTAGTGCATGGGGATACAACAACCACTTTTGTAGCGAGTTTAGCTGCCTTTTATTCAAAAATTAAAGTAGGACATGTTGAGGCTGGTCTTCGTACTTTTGATAGATATTTTCCTTTCCCTGAGGAAATAAATAGAAAACTAACGGGGTGTTTGGCTAATATCCATTTTGCTCCAACTAGGAAAAACAGCGAGAACCTTATTAGAGAATCAGTAGATGATTCTAGTATATATATTACTGGAAATACTGTAATTGATGCGCTGAATTTAACCGTCAGTGATGAGTATAAATTTGAAAATGAAGATTTGAAAAAAGTAGATTTTAAAAATAAAAAAGTTTTATGCGTTACTGCACACAGAAGAGAAAATATTGGGAAACCTTTAGAGAATATATGTAATGCTATAAAAAGAATAGCTATGCAAAAAAATGATGTTGAGGTGGTTTATCCTGTACATTTAAATCCAGCAATTAAAGATACGGTGTATAAGTATTTAAAAAACTTACCAAATGTATATTTGATAGACCCTATTAATGTAAGGGATATGCACAATCTAATGGCTAGATCATACTTAGTATTGACTGATTCTGGAGGCATTCAAGAAGAGGCGCCTTCCTTAGGAAAACCTGTTTTAGTTTTACGAAACGAAACTGAAAGACTTGAGGCTGTAAGTGCTGGCACGGTTAAGATAGCAGGTACTAATGAAGAAGAAATTTATTGTTTAACAGAGAGTTTACTTGAAAGTTATCAAGAGTATGATAAAATGGCTAAAGCCGTAAATCCTTATGGAGATGGAAAAGCATCTGAGAGAATAGTAAGTGCACTATTATATGAGTTTGGCTTCTCTAAGGAAAATGTAGAGAGTTTCATAGTACAATAAATTTAAGGAGTGATTGTTTTGGAAAATATTGACATTCAAAAGATTTTGCCACATAGGTACCCGTTTTTACTTATTGATAAGATGGTGGAAGTTGATCCAGGGAAAAAAGGTGTAGCAATAAAAAATGTTACAGTAAATGAACCTTTTTTTCAGGGGCACTTTCCAGGAAACCCAATAATGCCTGGTGTTTTGATTGTGGAGGCAATGGCACAGACTGCATGTGTGGTAGGGCTTTCACAAAAAGAAAATGAAGGGAAGCTTGGTGTATTCACAGGAATTGAAAAGCTTAAATTTAGAAAACAGGTTGTTCCAGGAGATGTGCTTACGATAGAGGCAGAGTTTTTGGTGCTAAAGATGGGAATGGGAAAAGTAAAGGCTGTAGCTAAGGCTGGAGATGAGGTAGCTTGTGAAGGTGAGATAAGGTTTGCTTTAATAGATGGTAGAAAGTAGAAGGTAGAAAGTGGAAGGTAGAAAGTGGAAAGTGGAAAGTAGAAGGTGGAAAGGCTGTAAATTTTTTGTTATACAAGGAGGTTTATTATGAAGGATTTAAGAAGAATTGGAAGAACGCCACTTGTAAGGGCTAGAAACTTAGAGAAAAAATTAGGTTTGAAAAGAATTTTTTTAAAGTTAGAGGGAAATAATTTGTGTGGTAATAGATTAGATAGATTAGCGATACTTCTTATTAAAGATGCCTTAGCAGTTGGGAAAAAGACATTGGTTTTGGCTGAAAATATTCAATTGGCAAAATCCTTAGCAGTTTTTTCGTTAAGTTATGATATAGACTGCGTATTTATTTTTCCTAAAGATACTGTAATTGAAGACACAGAATTTAAAAATGATAATGTTAAGCTAATAGAAAGTGATGGAGATATCTTAAAGTACTCAGATACATTAGCTAAAGAAAATAGCTGGTATAATGCAAATCCAAATTACCAAAATGCTATGCTAAATATATTGGCTCTATCTTCAATGGCGGATGAGGTTTCAAAAAAATTTAGGAAACCAATTTCTAATGTGTATGTACAAACTAGTGTAGGATATGGATTATCTGGACTTCACTTAGGTTTTAGAAGATTGTGGATTGAAGAAAAATTAGAAAGAATACCAGTGTTACATGGTTGTACATCAGAGATTGGAAATTCAATATATAAAGAGTATATAAAAAGTAATATAGAGGCATTAAGTGATAATGTTACAACTACCGATACCTCGAAGTATAATACAAACGTGCATAGTGGTAGTGTGAGCTCATTAAAAAGCGCATTTGATGCAGTTTATGATACTGGTGGTAAGGTTAAGGGGATAAATGATGAACAATTAGAAAAATACGTTGAGATTTTTAAAGAAGCAGAAAAGGACATAGAGTTAAGTATCGAAAATGGTTATTCTATAGCAGGTTTTTTAAGGGATGTTGATGAGGGTAAAGTGAAAAATGGTGAACATGTTATTGTTTTAAACGATGGAAAAATAAATGTTACAATTGAAGAAGAAGAAGGTGAAGTTGATGTAGATATGGTTGTCGAGCTTTTAGATACTTGGCTTCAAGAGTATTCTGATCCTAAAGTTGAGATCGTAGATGCGGTTACTAGTGCTAGTAAAGATGGGCATATTTTATTTGCGCGTCAAAATGACGAAATTGTTGCTATAGCAGTAGTTGTGAATACTGGCTTTGATGAATTTATACCGACATATCATTTAGCATATATTGCGGCTAGAAATGGTGAAGAGGGCAAGGGGATTGCAACAGAGTTATTAAATAAGGTTATAGATGTAACTGATGGTAATTTTTCACTTCATGTTGAAAAAGACAATGAACGAGCTATCGCGGTATACGAAAAGATGGGATTATATCAAGCCTATGTAAGAATGCTATATAAGGATGAAGGCTAGAAGAAGAGGTGTTTTATGCCAAAAAAAGCTGAGATTAAAAAGGTACTCATGATTGGTTCGGGTCCTATTATAATAGGTCAAGCAGCAGAGTTTGATTATGCAGGAACACAAGCCTGTAGAGCTCTTAAAGAGGAATCAATAGAGGTTGTGTTGGTAAATAGCAATCCTGCAACTATCATGACAGATAATAACATTGCTGACAGGGTTTATATAGAACCAATGACTGCAGAT
>CAZTHU010000180.1:0-4880 GCA_964613575.1 uncultured Eubacteriales bacterium
ATCCCACTTTATCTCCATGCAATAAAGAGGAGGATACATGCTTAATATTTTCAATATTATCAATCCTCAAATCATTTTCTTTTGCCCATAAATCAATAGCAAACACATCATTAATATCAGTAGCAGTTGTAATTACAGTTTTGCCTTCTATTAAACTTGCAATTTGCTTAGCAAGTTTATTTGCTCCCCCTATGTGCCCAGATAAAATAGGTATCACATGTTCAGCCAATTCATCCACCACAATAACCGCAGGGTCTTTGTCTTTTGATACAATTACTGGAGCAATCGCTCTAACTGCTATAGCTATCGCTCCTATATAAACAAGTGCTGTACTAGTTTCAAACGCTTTCTTTGTAAAATTATATATATCTTCTTCAACAAGAAACAAATCATTGCAATTATATTTTGAAAAACCTTTTGCATCGTGCCCTTTTTCTACCAAGCTTTTGGTAAGCTTTTTACAAATATCTGCTCCTTTTTTAGTAAAAGCAATTACAGTTATCTTCATGTATCTTTCGCCTTTCTAAATTCATGACTAAATTTACTATCATATAATTTTGAACGTTTATACTCACAAGATAAAAAATCACCAACTAATATTAAGGCTGTTTTTGATATATTATTTTCTACAGCACTTTTATAAAGATTTCCTACCGTTGTATTAACTGTTTTTTCTTCAGGCCAAGTTGCCTTGTAAACAATCGCTGCAGGTGTTTTATCGGTGTACCCTCCCTCAATAAGTTTCTTACTTAACCTATCTAACATAGAGGCCGTTAAAAAAATTGCCATAGAAGCCTTATGAGAAGCAAGTTTTACAATATCTTCATCACGAGGCACCGCAGTTCTTCCTTCCATTCTTGTAAGTATGACTGTCTGACTTACCTGGGGCAAGGTATATTCGGCATTTAATACAGCAGCCGCACCACAAAATGAGCTAACACCTGGAACCACACAATACTCAATTTTTTGCTCATCTAAAAGATCCATTTGCTCTTTCATTGCACCATAAATACTAGGATCTCCTGTGTGAAGCCTTACTATTGTTTTACATTCATCGTACTCTTTGGTGATAACTTCCAAAACATCCTCCAACGTCATAGAAGCACTATTGAAAATTTTACAACTATCTTTTGTGTAAGAAAGTAATTCTGGGTTTACCAAAGAACCTGCATATATAACCACATCTGCCTTCTTTAAAAGCTCACACCCTCTTACAGTAATCAAATCAACCGCTCCAGGTCCTGCACCAATGAAATAAACCATGTTTAATCTCCTTTAACAATAATAATCGAGAAGTAACTACTATTTTCACTTAAACTCTCAATGTCTTCATATATCATCTCGTTTTCCATAAAACAACACTCAATCATTTTAGCTTTTTCCAGCAAATTATATTTTTTCAGCTTATCCTTAATATTTAAAATATTTTTTCCACTTTTCATAAGAACCTTATTCCCATCTAAAGCTAATAGTTCATCTACACCCTCATAAGAGGCTGGGATAATATGCAAAGCGTCTTTACCATCACATAATGAAACCCCTAGTTTTGCAGCAGCTGCACAAAATGATGGTACACCATTTATAATTTTAGCACTATAACCTCTTTGAACAAGTATTCTATGTATATACATATAGGTTGAATAGATAGTTGGGTCACCTAATGTTATAAAAGCAAGATTTAATCCTTCATCAAGCTTTTTGTGAATCATCTGAACATTTTTCATATAACTCTTCTTTAAAATGGCTTCATCCCTTGTCATAGGAGTGTCACAATACATTAATACTTTGTGGTTAATGTATTTTTTTACAACACCAAGTGCGGTTCTCTCTCCTCCCGAATCTGGTACCACAATCACATCCGCATTCTCCAAGGTTTCTACCGCTAAAATTGTTAGTAATTTTTCATCACCAGGACCTACTCCTACACCATAAAAATTTCCTTTCAAATCATCTTCCCCTTTAACTCATTAATAAATTTTTCTGCATTTTGGGTCTTCATAAGTACACCATTTTCATCAGAAAAAACAACTAATTCTATTTGCATTTTATCCATAACGCGATAATTTAAATTAAATAAAATCTTTTCTAATATGCTCTTATATACATTTTTGCTCAAATTCTTTGACACTAAAATTCCATGTATTTGGTTTGTTGTTTTTGCATTCATAACATCTTTAATTGTTTCACTGTCGGCACCTAGCAATCCACAATGTGCTGCAAATATTTCATTACGGCAATCAGCTATTTTAGAATGAGTATTCATAACCCCTCCAGCCAATTTTACAAGCTTACCTATATGTCCAACCAACAAAAGCTTTTCAAATTCCAAATAAAGCGAAAAATCTAATGCTTCGCCAATAAAATTCGAACATTTTACAGCACTATCTATATCAAGGCCTAATTTCATCTTAGCAAACTCTAAACCATAATTTCCTGGGGCAATAAAACATACCTTTTGCCCATTTTGCTTTTTTATTCTAAGATGTAATTTAATTGTATCAATTATTGCACTCTCGCTCATCGGCTCAACAACACCCGTTGTCCCAATGATTGATATACCATTTTCAATTCCTATTCTTTTATTAAAGGTTTTTTTTGCAATTTCAACCCCTTCAGGTACATATATTTCTACTTTAAAGCCACCTTCATATCCATATTCTTTTGCAGTTTCTAAAAGAGCGGTACAAATCATCTGTTTAGGAACTGGATTTATAGCCGCCTCTCCTTTTCTACATGGCAGACCATCAACCATCACTCTACCAACGCCAATTCCACCATCAATAAATATGTCTTCCTCGATTTTCATAACTTTTGCATATATTTTGATTCCATGTGTTATATCTGGATCATCACCAGCATCCTTCATAACAGCGCAACTTACTTCCTTATTACTCTGTAAAATATCTTTTACTTGAAATTCAACTTTTTGCCCACTAATAAGTACCAGTTGAACTTGTTCCACTTTGTTTTTTTCAAGTAGCATAATAGCACCAGCTTTAGTAGCTGCTGCAGCACAACTCCCAGTAGTATATCCACAGCGTAATTTCTTACCAGTTCTAACAACATATTCGTTTGATTTTTCAATTATCAACCCTTTATTTGTAACGTTTCCCATTATTCTCCCTAACCTAATCAAAAATATATATTTAAAAAACCAAAAACCCCTTAACTATTTAAAGCGTTAAGAGGTTATTTTTATACACAAAAATTCGTGTTCTTAAAAATACATACCTCTATCACTCGTAGAGATTCTGTGTCAAACTAAAGGCAGGTCTTCTGACTCTGGTTCTTCGAAATTACAGCCTTCCCAGTTTCCCAGTGGCATTCTTGCAATCTCTCCCCATCACAGCGGCGTGACCGTACAGGATTTTAACCTGATTCCCTTTTCATTTAGCTATGATACGCACATCATTGTTTACTGATACTTACGGCATCTGCTAAAACCTTTGTTCATTTAATTATTTAATTTTTTTCATCATTTAAAACTTACGCAAACAAACTATAACACGTTTAGATTTCTAAGTCAATTTTGTTTTTTTTGTTTCCTAATTACAAAATAATACATATTAGACCCGCACTGCCTTCGTTTATTATTCTTTGTAATGTCTCCTTAAGCTTTAATCTAGCATCAGGTGGCATCTTTGATAATTTATTATTTAATCCCTCATTAACCAATTCATGTAATGATTTTCCAAAAATATTAGATGTCCAGATTTTAGCTCGATCAGTTTCAAACTCTTTTACTAAATAATCCAAAAGCTCCTCTGACTGCTTTTCACTTCCCACTAAAGGCGCAATCTCTGTTTCAATATCAGCTTTTATCATATGTATAGAAGGAGCGCTAGCTCTAAGTTTGACACCATATTTTCCATTTTGTTTTAATATTTGTGGTTCTTCTAACTTGAGCTCATGAATTTGCGGCATCACAATACCATAACCTGTAGCCTCAACCTCTGATATTGCAGTTCTTAGCTTTTCATATTCATTCTTTACTTCGGAAAACTCCTTAACAATTTTAAACAGCATCTTCTCGCTTTGTATTTCAATACCACTTATTTGACTCATTACACTGTAGAATAAACTCTCATTCATCGATACATCAATATATATTTTCCCTTCACCTAAATCAATCTTTTGCAAGTACACATTCTTTACAAAATCATTTTCTGAAAACTCATCAACAAGATGGATAATATCTTTAATACGTGAAGCCTTTGTGAATGTCTCCTTTATACAAGAGTTCACCCTAGCTCTTAGTTCATGATTTAAATCTAACCCTGCTAACCATCCTGGGAAATTAATCAAGACCTCCCCTATTGGAAATTCATGCAGAATTTTTTCGAAAACATCGTTTATATCTTCTTGCTTTAAAAACGCACAGTTAATGCAAGTTACAGGCACATCATATTTTTGTTCTAATTCTTCTTTTAAAAGTAAAGTATCTGAATCTTTTGGTCTTGAAGAGTTTAGTATAACTACAAAAGGCTTTTTAAGTTCCTTAAGCTCAGATATAACCCGCTCCTCTGCTTCAACATAATCTTGTCTCATTATCTCCGAAAAACTCCCATCAGTTGTAACGACCATTCCTATAGTAGAGTGCTCCGAAATAACCTTTTGTGTTCCTATCTCTGCTGCAACTTTAAACTCGATCCGTTCCTCAAACCAAGGCGTGTTAACCATCCTTGGTTCATCATTTTCAATATCACCTATAGCTCCCTTTACCAGATAACCTACACAATCAACAAACCTAACCTTAAAACTTACATTGTCATCTAATGAAATTTGAACCGCCTCATTAGGAATAAACTTTGGCTCCGTAGTCATTATTGTTCTTCCATTTGCACTTTGAGGAAGCTCATCTTTTGCTCTTTCTCTTTCAT
>CAZTHU010000181.1:0-2390 GCA_964613575.1 uncultured Eubacteriales bacterium
AACTATTTAATTTAAGAATTTAAACCTGTGTATAAAATAATCGGGAATTTAGGTTTTAATAATTGTTGCAAGTGTTTTTGATTAAATGGAATAATCTGATCGAAAAGTTATGCACATAATTATCACCATCCAATAAAAAATTTATCTATAAATATGACCCAGGTCACCCTCTCTGCCTTCGACATTCACCTTGTATTTTAATATCTTATGAAGTTTTTATGAATATGTAAAAATGGTATATATCTAGTTCGGATTTATTTTTTGAAGTGTAGTAAAATTTTGTAGTAACAAAATTTCTAAATTAATATAACAGAAATGTCTGCTAAAAAACATTATTGAAAAATTCAAAATGCTTCCCTTTAGAGATATTCTTCTTCAGAAAAATAATACTTTCTATTTTAAATTTACCTACACTTTAATATGAAATTTTAACTGTCATACTTAATCCAAGCAACCACTTTTTCAACACTTTTATACATTTCACAAACTCCCATAACTTCATTAGTTCAATCATTATCTCTTTCGATTTTCTTTAACTTTTCCTTGAAAAATCTTTTTGTCCTATAATCAATCACATCTTCTAAATGCGTTTTAAATTCAGAATTTTCAATAAAACTTTCTAATTTTTTGTCCAATTTAAACAAGTTCTCATCACCGGAAAAGTATCCCTTCTCCGTCTTTCTAAATGCCTCAACAGGGTTTTTTGCTTTAATTAAAAATTCTTTCATCCCCCAGTTCTTATAATCTTTACTGTGTTTATCCCTCAAAAGATCAACGGCATGAGAGCCGACACTATAGAATTTTTTAAAACTGTGATAAATATCTTCCTTAGTTATTTCGAGTCGAATATTTCCATTGTTATAAAAGCATTTTAACAGTGGCATTTTATAGGTTCTTGTCATCCCGGTGTTTTCCACCATTTTCAAGAATTCGTGGGCAAAAGTTCCTCGTATTTCTTCTTCCCCTTCACTCAATTCATTAATAGAATTCAGAAAACTCAGATAGTCTTTAAAAATGTTTGTTTCATTACTTTTTCTAATATTATGTAATAATTCCTCGTTCATATATGTATACAACTCAAGTCTTAGAGGCTTCATTCCAATTAAGTCTTTAATCCTGAAATACTCGTCTCGTACTGTATCAATTATTCCTTTTCTAGCCTCTGTCATCTTTTTAAATAAGTCGACAATTTTCAAATCAAAATTAATAATACATTCATCAGGATATTCATTTTCTTCTGGAAAATTGCTTTCAGCAACTCTCTTTTCCATTTCCCTAATCTCGCCACTAAGCAAAAAAGGAATCAGATTTGCCTTCTTGTAATTTCCGATAAAATCTAATACATTAAGATATTTTTTTCCATAATACCTTCTTAATCCTCTTCCTAATTGTTGTAAAAATACCACTGGTGATTCAGTCGGTCTTAAAAACATAACCATGTCAATAGCGGGTATATCAAGACCTTCGTTAAATATATCTACAGAAAAAATCACTTTTATTTCCCTTGTTTTAAGCTTATCTAAAGCATCTTTTCTATCGAGAACAACAGCCTTTTTGTCTTCTGGAACTTGCCCGCTTATAACTGCACATGCTTTAATATTTTTATTGTTAAAAAATTCAGCCATGAAAATAGCATGATTTCTTCCGGAACAAAACCCGAGTGCTCTTTTGCTATTATATTTACTATAATGCTCAAAAATTAAAGTACCTCTAGTATGAATGGAGAGTAGATCTTCTAGCTGCTTTTCATCATATTTTCCTTTCTTATAATCTAACCTGTCAAAATTAGTCTCATCGTAAATCCCATAATACCTGAAAGGCACAAGCCACCCTTTGTTAACAGCTTCCTTGAGTCGTACTTCATATACAAGATTATAATCACATAACGAAAAAACATCTTGATTATCAAGCCTTTCTGGAGTTGCTGTTAAACCTAGTAGAAACTTTGGCTTGAAAAATTCAATAATCCTTTTATACGTATCCGCTGACGCATGATGGAATTCATCAATAACTATATATTCGAAATTATTCTTTTTAAAATATATATCCGACAAATACTTTGCTCTTCCCAACGTTTGAACTGTAGCAAAAACAGCAGAAGCTGTATTGTCTTTAGATACCCCGTCAAAGAACCCTGTTGAAACATTTGGCATCACAGCTTTAAAAGTACCTTCAGCTTGTTTAAGAATTTCTTCACGATGAGCAATAAATAAAATTTTCTTAAAATCCTTGGAATCAAAAGCTGCTAAGAATGTTTTTCCGATTCCTGTGGCTGCAACAACAATTCCTCGATCCCATCCCTCCAGTCTTGTCTTCTTTAGTTCGTACAAGGCTTCAATCTGAGGACCAATAGGTAAAATATTTTCTTTGTCTTCAATATTTTGAGTTTC
>CAZTHU010000181.1:2400-4865 GCA_964613575.1 uncultured Eubacteriales bacterium
ATATGATAAGTACTTGGAGTATCAGCTACTTTTTCATTAAAAACTGACTGATTTGGTATTCTTTCTAAGTCGTCAAAGACTTTTGGTTTTTTCCAGTTTTTCGAATAATTTTTTAATTCTTTATCATCAATTACTAAAGAGTGATTTAAAAATAAGTTTTCAAACTCATTTTTAAAACAATTATAGTCCTTAGAATTTTTTCGTGAGTCAATTCTATAGTTCCACTCAATACCGTCTGTCAATGCAGATCGGGATATATTTGATGAGCCGATATAAACTTCACTATAATCCCAATGTTCAAAAATATATGCTTTAGGATGAAAAGACTTCCCTGGTACGTTATAGAATCTCAAATCAACCGAACCCTGCAATGTGTCTTTTAAAAGGTATAATGCTTGGGGTTCTGTTATGTTAAGATAATTCCCACAAAGTAGCCTGATTCTAATGCCTTTTTCTACAGCTTGTTTCAAGTTTTCTTGTAATATCCTAACACCTGACTCCATAACAAAAGCAACGATAATGTCAATTTTGTTTGCTTTTGTTATGGAAGTTTTTAATCTTTGATACAAATGATCGTTGTAACCTAGTATACAATTTTCATTTTTTTTCATTTTTTTGTTACTCAAATTGTAATTAATCATTTGCATTTCTCCTGATTTTGAAATCATTAGCCGTCATAATGCACCAAAGCCTCTTTCAAATTTCGAATACCGCCTCGCGGATTTTCTACATCCCCGGGATATCTTGGGATCAGATGTACATGTAAATGAAATACTGTCTGACCAGCAGTTTCACCAACATTAATACCGATATTATATCCTGAGGGTCTATGTTTTTGATCAATTATGGTCTTTACCTCATGTGTCAATTTGTATATTGCGACAATCTCTTTTTCATCGGCTTCGAAGTAAGTCGCAAAGTGCCTTTTAGGGATAATGAGAGCATGTCCCTGATTTACAGGATAGTTGTCAAAAATCGCAATCGCTAAATCATTTTCTGCTATAACTTTTTTATTTTTGAAATAATTACAAAATATACATTCCATTCAGTCACCCTCTTAATTATCATTGTCTCTTAAATAATTTTACCATATTGTTTTAATTTTGCAATGTAAAAATTATCAGTTTTTTTATTTAAATATTGATCATGACAAAAGGTATTTGACATATTTCCCTAGAAATAGCCAAAAGAAAATCTAGCTGAATCAGATAATAAATTTCCGAAAAAAATTGCCTACGTTTACTTGACACAAACGTGGCTTTAGTGACCTTTACCTTAAAGAAAATATTCAATTTTTTGAAGAGGTAAAATACCGATATGTATTCGAGTTTAAATACATTAAAGCAGGTGACTTAAAAGGATTCCAAGAACTACCAAGACTTGACCTAATCGAGAAAAATAAAAAGATCATCGAAAGAACAAAACAAGAAGCAACAGACCAACTTTATCGCTACACAAAAGACTACAACATAAAAAACGATTGTGACCGTATACTTAAACAATATACCGTAGTTGTATTAGGCAGAAAGTATGTTTTAGTAGATGAGGTTAAAACAACGCCGTAGCGAAGAGTCAACTAACCAGCTACCCTAAAGGGTTAGCGGTTTTCGGCTAAGTCTTTATAAATTATCTACCTTCACGCATTTAAAAATTAAAGATACATATCCAAAATGCTTAATTGCAAAGACAAGATATGAACGGTATTAATGTGAGGGAATGCAGATTATAGATATGCAGAATGGTTAAGTTTTGCGGAAAAAGTGGTGGATTTATTTAAGGAAGTGTAGTAAAATTTTGTAGAAACAAAATTTCTAAATTAATATAGCAGGAATGTCAGCTAAAAAGCATTAATAACAACAATACGAAAAAGGTGGATGAAAAATGATTGATATTGAAATCATGGATATAGTTAAAAAATTACAAAGTGCTAAATCAGAAACTAACACAATCGAAGCTAAAGCGGCAAGTAAAGGATGCCCTAAAAAAATTTATGATACGATATCTGCGTTTTCAAATACTTCTGGGGGTGTTATAGTTTTTGGTGTTGATGAAACTGATAATTATGAAGTGTGTGGAGTGTATGATGCAGCTGATTTGCAAAAGAAAGTTGTCGAGCAATGCAATCAAATGATACCCTCGGTTAGGGCTACTTTTAGTACGATTAATGTAGAAGGAAAGGTGATAGTTGTTGCTGAAATACCAGAGGTAGCATTTAGCGATAGACCAGTTTATTATTCAGGAGCTGGTATTCAAAAAGGTTCGTATGTTAGAGTTGGAGATGCAGATATTCGAATGACAGACATTGAAATATATAGCCTTATGACATATAAAAATAAAATTTATGATGAAATTAGATTAGTTGAAAGAGCAGATCTTGAAGACCTAGACAATGATAAGATTTATTAATTTATAAATAAACAGGAAAAAAACAAACATAATTTTGCGAAATTGGGAAAAGATAGAAT
>CAZTHU010000182.1:0-4830 GCA_964613575.1 uncultured Eubacteriales bacterium
ACACTTGCTCCAAGTGCCGCACCCGATGACACCCCCAAAACATAAGGATCCGCCATCGGGTTTTTAAATAACCCTTGGTATACAGCGCCACAAACAGATAAGCCCGCCCCAATAAGGCCTGCAAGAAGAATCCTAGGCACTCTCAAGCTAAGAACTATTTTAATATGCGTATCACTTATGCCATCAACATCTGCAAACTTGGAAATAAAAGGAATCCTAGATAAAAGTATCCTAAAAGCATCCAAAAACCCCACCTCAGCGGTTCCAACCGTAGCTGATAAAGCCATTATACAAAACAGCAAGAATGCAAAAATCAAAAACAGCACGTAGTAATAACCTTTTTTTAACGCAAATGAAGTAGTCTGCATTTTCTCTCCTTAATTTCTACGAAATATCAAAATAATCCTTATCTAAAACGCATCAGGATGAATAATCTTCGCAAGCTCATATAGGCCATCTGCAAGCCTAGGTCCTTGTCTGTCCAAAAGATTATTGTCTATTGGATAAAGATCACCTTCTTTAACAGCCCTTAAATCTTTATAACCATTAGTGTTCATAATTCCTTCTTTCGCGTCAAAATACTTTGAGCAAATAAGTATATCAGGGTCGTTTTCCAAAAGCTTTTCAAGACTGTAACTCCAACCTTCAACATCACTAGCAGAGTTTAATCCTCCAGCCATTTCTATCATCTTACCAATGAAAGTGTCAGATCCAGCAGTAAAATCCCCACCTTTTCCATAACCTAATACATAATAAACTTCAGGTCTTGGCCTTCCATCAACCGCTTCTTTTATATCTTCCACTTGATTCTTTAGCATACCTACAATCATTTGACTTCTATCTTCATATCCTAATACTTTACCTATTTGTTCAATCGTTACATATACACCTTCAAAAACACCATCTCCGTAAAATCCTACAAGATTTATACCAAGGTCTTCAAATCTTTCAATAAGCTCTGGTCTAAAATGTGTTGACACTATGACAAGATCTGGATCTAACTCAACAATCCTCTCTAAGTTAGGCTCTTGCAATGTTCCTACTGTATCAATCCTTTCAACCTCCCTTGGAAAATCACAAAACTCAGTTCGTCCCACAAGCAAATGCTCTGCATGAATAGCAAATATAGTCTCGGTAACACTTGGTGCAAGAGATATTACCCTTTGAGGTCTACTTTCAATCGTTACCTGCCTATCATATGAATCTGTAATAGTCATAGGATAACCTAATTGTTCATCAGCTTCTTGTAACTTATCTGATATCTGCTCTTGTTCTAATTCTTGCTCTAACTCTTGAACCTCATCTTGAACTTCGCCACTACAAGCTACAACACTAATCGAAACCATTAAAACAATAACCATAAACAACAACTTCTTAACCATAAACTTTCCCTCCATCATTAATTTTTTCTCTTATATACAAATCTAAACAAGTAGGATATTCACATTAAACACCTGTTTATTTGTACAAAAAAACCTCTAAGTACTCTTTCGCACTACGAGGTTTTGAGTTCAACAAATAACCCAAACACCCTCCATCGTTCGTAGAGTTCGCGGTGCTAACCATATAGGTAGGTCTTCTGACTTAAGTTCTTCAACACTCCAGCCTTCCCAGTCTCCCAGTGGCATAATTGAAGCGTCTCCCTTTTACAGCGGCGTGACCGTACAGGACTTTAACCTGTTTCCCTTTTAATTTAGCCTAAGCTAAAACCTATATCTTTGAAATTCAATTAACTTGTTGAATGAATATTACCATATCAATTTACAAAATGCAACGCTAAGTTAAATAAGTTAATAAAAACGCTCTAATTATGTTACTGTTCACTTAGGTGATTTATTACTGTGAATAAGAAAAACAACATCACGTTAAATTTTAATAGTGAAAGAGCAATAACAGCCGTAGCTACATGTTTCAAAGAATATTTGGGTAAAATGCACACGATGTGAGTAGAGAACATATTTTAGCTTGCTAAAATATTGTGAATCACTTACTCCCTTTTATGAAATAAAAGGGAGTTTCCGAACGTTACCGACCCCAATATTTTGAAACAAAGCTTACGGATGTATTGCGATGTAACGTATAAATGTACGTGATTTCGTTTTTCTATTTATAACCGTGTGAACAATAACCTAATTATATTCCATCTTAAACACCTTTTTCGCCATTATCAAATTTTTGAGTTCTTTTATTTGACCCCCAGATACTTTTCAATCTTACTAGATAAAAGCTCAACATCCACTGGCTTACTAACATAATCGTCCATACCAGTTTCTAAACACTTATCGTCATCACCCTTTAATGCGCACGCAGTAACCGCCACTATAGGTGTATGCTTATTAAGTTTCTTCTCAAAATCTCTAATTCGCCTAGCGGTGTCATAACCATTTAAAACCGGCATGTGACAGTCCATAAAAATCAAATCATAATCCTTTTCTCTTATCGCATTTAAAGCGTCCTCACCATTAATTGCAACGTCACAGTGAAATCCTTTTAGCTTAAGTAATTTTATAAAAAATATTATATGATCTTTCTCATCCTCCACCAATAAAATATTAAAAGCTGACTTTTTACCATCCCCCACCTTTTCTTTTATTAAAATTTCTCGTTTGCCACTCATATGTACTTGACCTTGCTGAATCATCCTAATTTCACTTATAAGTTCACTCTTTTTGCAATCCTTAGTAACAAATCCAGCAAACCCATTCAAAGATAATTTAATTAACTCTTCTTGAGCTTCTTGAAAACCTAACAATAAAATATCCGCATCTTTTGTCTCTATGTTTTGCTTTAAACTTTCTACCACATCTTTCCCTGACCTACTCACAATTCTTCTATCTACAAGGACTACATTAAACTTTAGATTAACCTCACCACATTTTTGTCGGTCTAAAACATCTTCTAAACTCCCAACAACCCTTACCATACACCCTGCCTCTTCAAGGTAAACCTTTGTAATATAACTCTCCTGCAAAAATCCATCAACTATTAAAACTCTCTGGCCTTTAATGCTCATTTTGTCCACTCCACACGCAAAATCTTCTACTTGATTATTCTCTAAAATAACATTAAACTTAAAAGTTGCACCCTTTTCTTTATTATTCTCTACTAATAAACTTCCTCCCATTTTCTCTACAATACATTTGCTAATTGAAAGCCCCAATCCTGCTCCATCAAATTCTCTTGTAGACGAATTATCGACTCCTACAAAAGGCTCAAATATCTTATTAAGATCTTCCACATCAACACCTATACCCTTGTCAACCACTCTAAATTCAAGATCATAAAACTTATTTGTCTTACTTAACACTCTAACCTCTATTAGCACATCGCCTTCTTTAGTAAACTTAACTGCATTGTTTACCAAATTAGACAAAACCTGCTTTAACCTTTCGTAATCACCCTTTACAACATTAGGAACGCTTGAATTTATCAATACATTAATATCAATTCCTTTTTTAGCAGCTACAGCACTTACCCCATTTACAGTCTTTTGAACTAAAGTACGAATATCAAAACTATTTTTCTCCAACAAAACATCTCCCGCTTGCACCTTTGACACCTCTAGAATGTTAGAAATTACGTTTAATAAATCTTTGCCAGAGCCTTTAATACAATCTACGTACTCTTTTTGTTCTTCATCAATACTCGTAAAAGCTAATAGATCCGCAAAGCCTAATATCCCATTCATAGGCGTCCTTATCTCATGGCTCATATTGAGTACAAACTGACTTTTAGCAAGATTTGCAGCCTGCGCTTTTTCCTTTTCGTTTATTAAAACACTCTCTAATCTCTTTTCGTTATCTATATCCAAAATAGCACTTCTAATAACTTTTTTATCACTGTCTTTAGTCAGCTTACTCTCAAACTTTACAGCTACACTTTTCCCCTCATTTTTTAATCTAAGCTGAATTGCATGTGTTTTATTTTCATCTATGAGATTTTTAACATGAAAATAAAACATATCTTGACTTTCATGATCTATATACTCTGTTATGCTAGTCTTACTATCTGATAAAAACTCATAACCCGTAAGCTTTTTAAAATAATTATTGGCTGATAAAATATAATAATCTTCATCAAAGAGCACATACCCTAATGGCGCATTTTCAAAAAGGTCTTGATAATGGCTTTTTGAGATTTCAAGATCCTCCCTTATCCTTGTTAACTCAACATTTTGATACTCAAGCTCTTGATGATATATTCCTATATCTTCTAAGATTTCATCCATCGTTCTAGAGTCAAGAAAATCCCTATCAATTTTTTTTGTTTTTAACAATTCATCAATCCGTTCTTGAAGATTAAGCTTCTTTTCTTCTAAATCATTCAATTTAATCCCTCCTAGCTATATCTATAAATGTTAATATAACGCCCTCAACAGCATTATACTCAGTTCTATAAGGCCTTATCCTTGCAAGCCATAAATTACCCTTTTCATCTTTAATACTTCTATCAAGAACCTTCAAAGTTTCAACAACATAATTAATATCAGAAAGCAAATCGCTGCACTCATTTATAACTGATATATGAGATATTGGTCTTCCTATATCGGACGGCAAGATATTTGTTATGCTACTAACAAGCGGCGTTATCTTTCTTATGCATAGAGTTCTATCTAAATACAATGCCCCTACGTCAGTGTTTTTAAGAAGATTATCCAAGTCGTTATTTGAACGCGTCAGCTCATCAATCTTAAGCTGATACTCGGAATTTACAGTATATAACTCTTCATTTACAGATTGCAATTCTTCATTGGTGCTTTGAAGCTCTTCATTTGACGCGATCAATTCCTCATTAGATGACTGCAATTCCTCATTAGATGTCTCTAACTCT
>CAZTHU010000183.1:0-4757 GCA_964613575.1 uncultured Eubacteriales bacterium
AAAAGGGAGATTATTATGAATATTTTTGCTAATAGAATATTAAATCTTAAAAATATTAAGCTAATAGGTTTTGACATGGATCACACTCTAATAAGGTACAAAAACGAAACATTTGAAAAAAAAGCCTTCGATGAGGTATTAAAAAAATTAGTCAATATCAAAAATTACCCCTCAAGAATATTTGACTTTAAATTTGACTATAACAAAATGATTCGTGGACTTGTTTTTGACAAAGTAAAAGGTAATATTTTAAAGGTTAACTGCTATGGAGAGGTTAAAATGGCGCTTCACGGACTTAACTTTTTATCTTTTGATTCAATGAAAAAAACTTATAAAGGATTACATATTGATGTATCACAAACACAGTACTATTCTTCACTAGATACTGTATTTTCGGTTTCTATGGGGCTTTTATTTTCACTTTTAGTCGATTTAAAAGACGATGTAAAATTTGACGGTTTTCCAGAAGATATAGACTATATCGATATCTTCAATGATATCCAAGAAATGCTTGACCTCTCACATGCAGATAACAGTTTAAAGGGAGATGTTAAAGAAAATTTAAAAAAATATATTATTAAAGACGAAAATCTTGTTAAAATGCTTCATAATTTTAAAAAAGAAGGAAAAATCTTGGCCGTTATAACAAATTCAGATTACAATTACACCAAATTGCTACTAGATTATGCAATCAACTCCTTTGAAAAATATGATTTAAAGTGGACGGACATATTTGATTATGTAATAACCCTCTCCTCTAAACCTAGCTTTTTTACAGAGTCCAACAAATTTCTAAAGGTTGATCACAAGACAGCTCTTATGTCAAATTGGAACAAGCCACTTGAAAAAGGTATATATCAAGGAGGTTGTGCCTCAGAACTACAAAAGCAACTAGATCTAAAGGGAGATCAAATCCTTTATCTAGGAGACCATATCTATGGTGACATTGTTACCTTGACCAAAAACTGCGATTGGAAAACTGGTCTTATTATCGAAGAGTTATCCACAGAAATAGACGCCTTAAAGAAGTCAAAAAAAACCCAAGAAAATATTGATAAGCTAATGTCAATTAAAGAATCTATAGAAATCCAAATAGAATCTTCCCATGACGAGAAACGAAAAGAACTCTTTAAGGAAATTCGAAAACTAGATGCAGATATATCCGAGAACATACTAAAATACCACAGTTTCTTTAACCCATATTGGGGACCAATAATGCGTGCTGGGCAAGAAGAAAGTCGCTTAGCGTACCAAATCCAACGCTACTCCTGTATCTATATGTCTAAAATAACCAATCTCATAGATTACTCCCCACGCCATTATTTTAGACCTAAAAGAAGACCTCTTCCACATGAATAGGCAAAAACTCAAATGTTTTTTAATCTCAACCCATTATTGGGCAACCTTAAATTTTTAAGGTTGCCCAATTTAAAAATATTTGTAACTAACATCATTTTACTAAAACTTTATCTTTTTATCATCTTCCCTTGACTAAATTAAAAATTTCTTATACTTTGAAGTGACATATATATATAGGGAGGGTGTTTGCTATGTGCGAAAATTCAAGCGTTATTAATTGGGTTAAGGAAGTCTCACAATTAACTAAACCCGAGAAAATCGTATGGATTGACGGTTCTAAACGACAGCTAGATGACCTTTACAAACAAGCAGAAGAAGCTAAAGAATTGGTTAAGCTTTGTGAGAAAAAGTGGCCAGGTTGTTATTATCACAAAACTGACCTCAGCGATGTTGCAAGAGTAGAGCACCTTACTTATATTTGCACTAAAAGTAAAGACACGGCAGGACCAACAAACAATTGGATGCAATCCCGTAAGGCGTACGAAAAACTAGAAAATCTTTTTGATTCCTCTATGAAAGGAAGAACACTTTATGTTGTACCTTATCTGTTAGGACCTGAAGATTCTAAGTTTAGTAAGGTAGGTATCGAGATAACTGATAGTATCTATGTTGTACTTAACATGGACATTATGACTCGAATAGGTGATATCGCCTTAAAACATTTAGGCAATTCCACAGACTATGTAAAAGGCCTTCATTCTAAAGGCGAGCTAAATCCAGAGAAACGCTATATTTGCCATTTCCCAGAAGATAAAACCATTTGGAGTTTTGGTTCTGGTTATGGTGGAAACGTTTTATTGGGTAAGAAATGCTTTGGTTTAAGGCTTGCTAGCTACATGGGAAAACAAGAGGGTTGGTTAGCAGAACACATGTTAATACTTGGGCTAGAAGATCCTAAAGGCGAAATAACCTACATAGCTGCAGCCTTTCCAAGTTCCTGCGGAAAAACAAACCTTGCCATGCTAATGCCATCTCTTGAAAATCAGGGCTACAAGGTGTGGACAGTTGGCGACGATATTGCATGGATGCGAATAGGAGAAAACGGAAAGCTTTGGGCAATAAACCCTGAAGCAGGATTTTTCGGAGTGGTTCCAGGAACAAATCATTCCACAAATCCAAACATGATGCATACCATAAAAAAAGATACTATCTTTACAAATGTGGTACTTAGCGATGATGGTAATGTTTGGTGGGAAGGTATGGAGGAAGATGCTCCCGATAACTGTTTAGACTGGCGTGGAAATTCCTGGTGTTTTCAAAGTGATGTAAAGGGTGCTCACCCTAACTCACGCTTTACCACACCAGCTAAGAATTGTCCTGTTATTTCAAAGGAATGGGAAAATCCACAAGGTGTTCCTATCTCAGCAATCATCTTTGGCGGACGCCGAGCAAAATTAGCTCCCCTAGTCTACGAATCATTCGATTGGAATCATGGTGTGTTTGTGGGAGCAACAATGGCATCTGAAACAACCGCAGCAGCTACTGGTGAAACAGGAGTTGTAAGACGCGACCCTATGGCTATGCTACCATTTTGCGGATATAACATGGCAGAATACTTTGAGCATTGGATAGATATGGGGAATAAAATGACCAACCCTCCTAAAGTTTTTCATGTCAATTGGTTTAGAACAGACGAAAATGGAAAATTTATATGGCCAGGATTTAAAGAAAACTTTAGAGTGCTAAAATGGATCGTACAAAGATGCCAAAATAAGGCTAATGGCAAATACTCAGAACTTGGATACCTTCCATATAGCAGCGAAATTGATTTAAACGGTCTAGATTTTAGTATTGATAAGCTATACAGTTTACTTTCAATAGATGTAGCTAACTGGAAATCAGAGGTTGACCAACTTGAGGATTTCTTCGAACAATTTGGGGATAAGCTACCTAATGAAATTAGTATTGAACTTGATAAATTAAAAACAAGATTAGGCCTAACTAGTGATGAACAAGTATCTACTACAGATTTTATTTACGATTTAGAGCCTAACCCAATGGATGCATTTAAAGTTAAGTAAATATATCGTTGACTATTAGCTGTCATCGAAAGAAAAAAGATATCACATATATATTACGTGATATCTTTTTTCTAATCCCTATTGCCAATCTACATCTTGTTAACCTTATCGATAAAGGCTTTTATGTCAAATTTTCTTTTGCAACCACTATATGCCATATATCTAACCTTACCAAAAATAGGTCGCTGTGCCCATGCTCTATCATGAACGCCTCCTATAGACCATGCAATTCCCGTATATCCGTTTGGGTCCATTCCATCTAACTGATATTTATCATTAAGAAAAATAGCATTTTCCATTGCCATTTCTACGCTTTCACTCCACTCTAGTATTTTTTTCGCCCAATACATCCTCAAATAACCATGCATTGTAGCATTTTTAAACATCTCCATCTGTGCTGCATTCCATAAATCATCATGTGTAGAAGCACTCTCTAATTGTTCTAAATTATATAGATATTCTCTTGGATCATTTTTGTGATTTTCCAATGTTTCTTTTGCCCAATTTGGAAAGCCTTTGGTATTGTCATAGTTTAAATTATAATAACAAAAATTATCAGAAAGCTCTCTTCGCACTATCAACTCTTCTATAAATTCTTGCGCATTGTCCATATGTTTTAGCACCTCGCTTGCAACACGTTGGGCGCTTATTTGTCCAAAATTTAAGTATGGCGACAACCCAGAGCATGCACCACGATTAGGATCATTTCTATCGTGGTAAATTGAAAGTCTATTATCAATAAAATCTTTTAATTCAGAGCTTGCAACATCCTCCCCCGATTTAATTGTTCTTGATTTATCTAGGTTTTTTATAAACATATTTTGAGTAGCTAATAAAAATTTAGATAAATTCTCTGCAATACTACAATCCGTAAAAGGTTGAATCTTAATCTTTGGAATGTCATATAAAAACTCATCTAACTTTCTATGTATTTTAGGTCTTAAGGTATATGCCCCATACTCTTGTTTATCAGATGCATACAAACAAGGAACAATATTGTGTGCATCCACTTCCTCAAACTCTACATCTATCCTCTCCCCTATGGTTTTATTCCAGAGTTTCACGCTTTTTAATGGGCTAAAATCTGTAATCAAACATCCGCCTTTTAAATTTGAAACAAACGAAGATATCTTTTCAATAGGATCTCCCTCAAGAATAACAAACGGAATATTTAACTCTTTTAGCTTTAAGTATACCTTCTCTAACCCCAATAACGAAAAATCGTAATGTTTTTTCCTAGTACAAAAAAATTCTTCATTCATACAAAAAACGACAATCAAACTCACCTTCATTTCAACAGCCTTATTCTGAGCATAATAAAGAGCCCAGTTATCCTTAACCCTCTGCTCTCTATTCATCCAATAAATTACAGGACCA
>CAZTHU010000184.1:0-4756 GCA_964613575.1 uncultured Eubacteriales bacterium
AGGAAGTTTACTTATAATTTTAAGTGGAAGTTTTTTAGGGTTTTTGGGGTCATTGAAATTCTCTTTTAGGGTTAAAGAGCTAAATGAATTAATACAGGCGTTAGAGTTTATGAAAGTTGAGGTTGGAATAAATAAGCTTTTACCGCATATTTTTGAAGATTTATCTAATAGGGAAAATTTTAAAATTGCAATAATTTTCAAGAATGTACTAAAACATTTAAAAGAAGATAGTTACATAGATTTAGAGAATGCTTGGAAGTTTGGTCTTTGGGATAGTATGAAGGGTGGATATTTAAAAAAAGAAGATTTAGAAATAGTTGAAAATTTAGCGATAATGTTACAAAAAAGCAACCTAGAAGGACAGGTTAGAAATATAAATTATTTGATTGAAAAGCTAAAAGGTCAAGAAAAGCAAGCTGTTTTAACTAAAATTAAGAATGAAAGGTTGTTTAGGGTTGGTGGTTTATTAAGTTCAGTTGCTTTGGTAATTATTTTATTCTGATTTAAGGAGAAGTCTATGGATGTTGATTTAATCTTTAAAATAGCGGGGATAGGGATCATGGTGTCTATATTAAATGTGCTTTTAAACAAGTCAGGAAGAGAGGAATATGCAATGATGACAACTATAGCAGGGCTTGTAGTTGTATTAATGCTTGTTGTAAAAGAGATTGCAGACCTTTTTGAAACCGTAAAGACTCTTTTTAGGATTTAGAGGTGGAGAATTTGGATATTTTAAGGATTGTTGCATTTGTTTTGGTTTGTGTTGTTTTGATTCTAATTGTTAGAAATAATAATGTAGAGTATGCTTTGATGATTGAGATTTTGGCTGGGGTTTTTTTATTGAGCATTATTTTTGGAGAGCTAAAGGGGTTAGTGGGGATAGTTGAAAATTTAGCTAATAGAATAAATTTTGAAAAAGTTTATTTAGATGTTTTACTTAAAATTGTTGGGATAGCTTATATTGCAGAATTTGCAATAGGTTTTTGTAAGGATGCAGGACAAGAAGCTATAGCATCTAAGGTAGAGCTTTGTGCAAAAGTATTTATTCTAGTTATTGCTCTTCCTGTAATTTTTGCATTAGTTGAGGTTATGGAGGCTATTTTAAGGTGATTGGGAATGTTTGAACGATGTAGATTAGTTAGAACATAACAAAAAGATTAAAGCACTTTTTTAGATACAAAGGAATAGTACGAAGGGGGGGATGGATTTGAAAGTTTTTTCTTTTATTTTATTTCTAATAGTATTTTTTAGCTTTGAGAAATGTTGCTTTTCTAAGGAGGATAATAAATTTTTATCTGATCAGATAAAAATTTTAGAATCGGAGCTAAAAACGCATGGACAAGCTGAAACCGATGATCTTTTCCTAGACTTTAACAGTGAAACTCTTTTAAATGATGTTACTAGTGGAAAAGGTATTGTTGATTATAGCGCTCTTTTAAATAGGGTGTCTAGTATTTTTTTTGCTGAGTTGATGCTTACTTTTAGATTGGGTGTAAAGCTTGTTGCAAGCATTTTTATTATAAGTTTTATTGGATCTTTAAAGAGCTCTTTTCATGAGAGTAAAATAAGTGACATTGCTTATTTTTGTGGATATATAATTATGGCGGTTATGCTTTATGATGTTATTCAAATGGGTATTTTGATGACAAGGCAGGTGGTGGACAATTCTTTTTCCCTTGTGTATTCTTCTTTTCCCTTATTAATTATGTTCATGGCATCTAGTGGTAATATTGCAAGTGCAGGTGTGATAAAGCCATTTTTTATATTTTCATTTACCCTTTTGTTTACGCTTTTAAAAGACTTTTTGCTTCCATTGGTGTTTTTTCAAGTTGGTATAGCATTTGTTTCAAATTTTACAAATAAGATAAATCTTTCACAGATGGGAAGTTTTATTAAGCAAATAACATTATGGTCTATGGGGATTTTTTTGACATTGTTTTCGGGAATTTTAAGTCTGCAAGGTTCATTAGGGTATAGTGTGGACGGAATGACCGCTAGGACTGCAAAGCTTGCTATAGTATCTGGCATTCCATTTGCTGGAAGGTATATGGCGGATGCATCAGATACAATAGTTGGTTACTCCTTGATGCTTAAGAACTCGGCAGGGTTTATGATCATGATAGCTCTTTTAAGTATCTGTGCAATTCCTGTTATTAAGATGATTGTTTGGTGTTTATTTTTTAAGGTTTTGGCAGTAGTTGGTTCGATTATGCCAGATACGAGATTTTCTTCTCTTTTAAATGATGTTGCTGGGGTTTTTTTCTTGATGGTTGCAATTATCGCGAGTATTTTGATTATGGTTTATGTAATGATTGCGTTTATTGTAAGTAAGGGGGTGGGATAAATATATATGATTTCTGTTTATATCGATAGCATTGAGAACTAACGAATGGAGGGATAACTTGGAAATAGTATTAGGCTTGCTTAGAAGTTTAGTGTTTGGAGCTATCGTAATTTCAACAGTAGAGATTATAGTGCCAGAGGGTAACTTTAAAAAGTATTATAACTATGTAGCAAGCTTGATAATGGTTTTAATTGTTTTTAGTGCTGTTTCTGTTGTAGATCTAGATATTTTTCATAAGCGACTAGAAGCTAAAATAGCTGGAAATGATAATTTTGAATCTCTTGATGAAGAGCTTTCTCATAAACAAAATGTCTTTTTTGAAAATGAGATTAAAAATGCATTGGAAAAAGATATGATAGAGTACTTTGAGCAAACTCATGGAGTGAGAGTTAATAGGGTTTCATTTGATAAAAGGGTAAGCAATGAGTTTAACAAAGTAGAAGTGGGGGATGTAGTTATTATTTTAGATGGATGTAAAAAAGAGAATGAGTTTTTGAAAATAAAGCTAGAAAAAAAATATGACATAGAAGTTAAATTTTAGAAAGGAGTTAAGTTATGCTAGATAAATTAAAGATGAAACTTAATATACATGACAAAAAATTATATGATATTTCTTTAATTGCAATTTGTATAGGTGTTTTGATTTTAATTGCTGGAAGTGAAATTTTAAGTCCTGATAAGAAGGAATTTAATAAGGATATTAAAATAGAGGAATTTGGGAAAGAGATCGGACAGTATTCATATGATGGTTTAGAAAAGAAGTTATCTAGTGTTTTATCTAATGTGAGGGGGGCAGGCAGGGTTGATGTGATGATAACTCATGATAGAAGCGTTGAGAGGATCTTTGCTTATGAAACAAAGAGTAATTCTAGTCAAAGAGGACTTGACGAAATTGAACAGTTAGATAGAGAAGAAAAAATAGCTTATAAGCAGGATTCGAGTGGAGCTAGATTTCCCGTTCTTTTAAAAGAGATACACCCTAGGGCTAAGGGGGTTATAGTAATTGCAGATGGAGCAGATGATGCTCTAGTTAAAGAAAACTTGAGCAATGCGCTACAGGTTATTTTAAACCTTCCACGGCATAACGTGAGTGTTTTAGCACGGGAATATTAAAACTATTTAGACTCTTTTAGCATCATTCCAGTAGCTTTATCAACCTCTAAAACAAAGGCTATGCCTCTATGTGGTTTGTCTATATCAACAGCTTTAGAGATAGACTCTAAAATTGTTTCTGTTTTATCCTTAGATATAAGTGTTAAAACTATTTCTTTTTCTGGTTCGATGGGAACGCCAAAAAGTTTTGCATTTTCATGAATACCTGTTCCGCGCCCTGTTAAAATTGTTCCACCTCTTGCTCCTGCAAGTTTTGTAGCCTCAACTACTTCTTCAGCGAAACCTTTATTCACAATTGTTACAATAAGGTCTAGCGTTGCGTTGTTATTATCGGTCATGTAAAATACCTCCTAAATTTCTATATAATTCTATAATCGTTTAATAAACATGATTATTAGAAGTTTACTGAGAATGCGCACCTAAAAATTTAATTAGTAGCAGTGGTTTCGCTTTCTTGTAAAGTTTTTAGCATCAGGTGACAAATTCCAGTTATACATTTTGTATTGACAACAAATGCTATTCCAGTGCCTGGTTTATTGAGCTTACCAACCTTAGCAATAGTATCTAAAATAATATCAACCTTAGATTCATCTACTAGCGTAAGAATAACCTCTTTTTGATCGCAGTCGTCAATTTGCAAAAATCTTAAATAACCGCATTTGTTAGCAGTACCCCTTCCTAAAAGTATAGTACCACCTTTGCAGCCTGCTTTTTTTGTTGCTTGAACTATTTTCGTGGCATATCCTTTTTTGACGATAGTTACAATTAATTTATGCTCACAACTAATTCTAATTACTTCCATCTTCCTTCTCCTTTCTATCGTACAAGAATCCAAGAACCAAAATGGCTAAAATTGGCGTAAGTGCAACTAATGATACTAATCCAAAACCATCTAACAATGGATCGCGGTCTGGAAGTTTTGTTGCTACACCCACTGCCATACTCATTACAAAAGTAACTATCATAGGCCCTGTTGCAACACCACCTGAATCAAAAGCGATAGCAACAAATTCCTTGCTCACGTATTTTGTTAAAATCAGTGCAATTATATACCCTGGTAGTAAAAATAACCACAATGGAATACCATATATAATTTTAAGCATTGAGAGTGCAACGGAAACTGAAACACCAATGCAAATTGTGTAGAGCATAATGTTTTTACTTATATGACCGCCAGACACTTTTTCTACCTCGCTATTTAATATACGAATTGCTGGTTCTGCCATAGTTGATGCAAAGCCAAGCAAGAAACCTATTGGGACTAAAATCCAATTAAATTCTTTCATAGCAATGTTTTTA
>CAZTHU010000185.1:0-4749 GCA_964613575.1 uncultured Eubacteriales bacterium
ATCCCTTTTTCCAAAGTTGCATAAACATCTCTAGAGACTTGCTCAGTTTTTACATACAATTCTTTAAAAGCAATCTTTAAAGCAACATGGCTCTCTTCTCTATATCCAGCCTTAAAAACGAGCGCGCGTATAGCATGGAAAATAGCATAATATGCCTGTATCGTCGCCCACTTATAATTGCAATCTTCATAACTCTTTTAGCTGAGTCTAAGTCTTTTTGCGCGATAGTATACTCTTTCTGACACATTTCAAGAGAATAAACACCTTTCTTCAATTTACCTTTCTTTATAAGTTCATCAATCAACTTCATCCGATCCCTCCCACACTTCAATACCTTTCATTATTTCTCTATAAAATACTGGTTCTTCATTTTCTAATTCCATAAACTCAATCATATCAATAATTACAGGATTAATTTCTCTATCTAATTGATAATTACTTATCAATTCAAAAATTATATCTTTTTGTTCTTCATCTGCAACAATAAACAAATCAATATCACTTTCAAATGTATCCTCTCCATCCGAGCAACTACCAAATAATATAATCTTACGTGAATATTCTTTTAATAAACTAATCAAACCTTTTAATTCTAATAAGTTTTCAAACACTCTAAACGATTTTATCATCGAGTTGTGTTTTTCCACTTCATAGATAACAGACTTTCCTACTTTTCTACTACTTACAATTTGAACATTTTCCAATTGCTTCAAAATTGTATGCACACTTCCTACACTGATATTCAAATCCTTAGCTATATGCGATGATACCTTTTCCCTATCTCTGTTTTTAGAAAGATATGAAATAATAAGCATAGAATTTCTGTTAAAAACAAGATTTCTAATATCCACCACAGCAACCCCTTTTCATTTTAATGAATACATTTTCATTTTAATGAAAAGTTTGCTTTTTGTCAACACTCATTTCCACTTTTAGTTTCTTTCTTTGAATTCTTTGTACATTTCATATGTTAATTCTCTCGTTTCCTCTTCTTTTTCATCTGTGTAGTTTCCTACTCCAGAATCAAATTGCCTTAAAAAATATGCCATACCCACAGGTGTTAATTGTTTTGCTAATGCTTCTATACCCATTTTTTTATTACTGCTGGATTTCGATAATCGATTGCTAAATTACTCATAGTTCATTACCTTGTTACCTCCTTCTTCCAATCCACAAATCTTTTAATCCCCTCGGAAAAATCCATAGTAGGATTATACCCTAGCACACTCTTTGCCTTTGTTACATCTGCAAAAGTTCTATTTACATCCCCTAACTGCATAGGCATCCTTTTAAGATTTGCTTTTTTACCTATAACAGTCTCTAAGGTTTCTACCATTCTCTTTAATGTAATGGTATTAGACTCACCTAAGTTAAATATCTCATACTTACCTTTTCCATCTTGAACCCATTTTATAGACTTTGTAACCCCATCTATAATATCATCTATATATGTATAGTCCCTCTCGGTAGAACCATCACCAAAGAAAGGAACTTGGCTTTCATTCATAATAAGGTTAGTAAATTTATGTATTGCTAAATCTGGTCTTTGACCAGGTCCATATACAGTAAAGAATCTTAAACATGCCATATCAATATCATATAACTTATGATAAGTATGACATATAAGCTCTCCTGCCTTTTTAGTTGCCGCATATGGTGATATTGGATAATCAACATTATCCTCTTCTGAAAAAGGCACTTTCTCATTATTACCATATACAGAAGACGATGATGCAAATACGAACTTATCCACCTTATGGCTTTTACACATTTCAAGTAAGTTTAAAGTTCCAGTAATATTTACATCATTATATAGTACTGGATTTTCTATGGAAGGACGTACCCCAGCCATAGCAGCTAAATGTACTACGATATCTAGATTTTCGAACTCAAATATTCGAGATAGTGTTTTAACCTCTCTAATATCACCCGTTATAACACTTAAAGCATTAAACTCTAAATCCTCATCAAGCATCATATCTTTTAGCTCATCTATATTCCTTTTCTTTATTTTAGGATCATAAAAATCATTGAAGTTATCTAATATGATAACCCTGTGATTATCTCTCATTAAAGCCTTGCAAAGATGTGAGCCAATAAAGCCTGCTCCACCTGTTACTAATATGTTTGACATGTGTTTTGTACCTCCCTGTGAATTAAGAAGTTGTTCTTCCGCCATCATCTATATAGCAAGGCTAGATACAATTCGCTTACGCTCATTGTATCTGCGCCGTCGTGGCGCCCAACCGTCCCCGTTGATTTTCTCCACAAAAAAACTACCTTAATTGGCAGTTTGCAATATTTTTTCCTTTTAAAATATTCACATGATATTAACTCATCTATTCAAACTATTTCAAAAACTGGCCTTAAGTCGCTATAATTTGCATATTCTATCAAACCATCATATAGCATTCTCCCTACTAAAATACATGGTGCAATCCCCAGTTTTTCAGAATACTCTATTATACTTTGTTTGTTTTTATAGTCATATTTTTCAATAAACTTTTTATAATCCTTATCTGAAATCAAATATTCTCTTGCTAAATTATCAGCTTCATCCTCATCATCATTATTTCCTGAATTGATATGAAATTCTAGTGAAGAATGATTTAATATGTGTGCTATCTCGTGAAAAAAGGTAAACCAAAAGCTATCTGCTCTTTTCCCTCTAACACTTAAAGATAGAATTACTCTATCTTTGTTCCAAATAGTTGCACCACAAATATAGGTTTTAGGGAGGCTAGGTACAATAACTAATGCTATACCACAACTAGCACATAGCCTTTGCATCTCTGGATAAAACTCTTTTGGTTCTTTTAAAGTCAGTTCTCTAAAATTCGAAATCATGGCTTTTAATTTTTTTTTGTTAAACTTATCAACATCTACATCTACATCTAAACCCTTAATTTCAGATTGTCTTAACCAAGCTAAAATACCTAAATCAGATATATCCTTCTTAGCTTTTTGTTTTCTATATCTAACAGAATAAGACTCTTGTATATATTTTAGGCTAGCAACCTCAAAAAACTCTCTACAATTAAGTACCCTCTTCACTTTATCTGAAACAGCTTCTATCCATCCTAGCTCACTCATTTTCTTATATGGTATATTCTTAATAATTTCTAACTCAGCATTTATTGCTTCTTGTTTTTCTAATCTTACTTTGTTTAATTGATAATTAGTTTCTAAATTCATCCAAAATTCTGCACTAGGTCCAATAACAGTTTGCAACTTTATGGCGGTATCATAAGTAATAGGTGCATTACCATTGAAAACATTGCTTAGATGCTTGGTTGTAATTCCCAATCTAATAGCTAACTCCTTTTGATTCATTCCTAGAAAGTGCATATTTTCTCTAATCGTTTCTCCAGGAGATATTGCTACAGCTGGTATAAAATCATTACTTCCTTTTTTGTTTTCCATGATAATCTGTCACCTCCTCAATTCTTATAATTTTAATACTTTCAAGTTTATCTCCCTCATTGTCTTCTCCCGTTAAAATCGGCTTAAAAACCAATCTATGTGGATGTACTAAATCTACAGCATATTCATCTGCTCTTTTTCCCTTTAACTTATGCAACCTAGCTACTGGAATATTACTAATGTCTAATAAACTGGTAGCAGAAATTAGTTCACCAACTCTTTGGGTTAGTTTATCCCCTATCTTTGTTCCATATTCCTTTTGTGCTTCTTTAGGATTTTCACACTGTTTTTTTATCTTCTTAGTTTTGTATTCTAGTTCCATTATACCTTACCATTCCCCAAAAGTCAATTTTTATTAACCTAACAGGTTAATAAATCCTTCTCTTTAAAAACTTAAAAGCAAAATCTTTGCCCAGCCTAAACTCTGGAATTCTAATTATTGCGCTAATAGCAACATACACTATAGCACCTACAATTATCTGTAATATTAACTGTATCAAGTATCCATCTGGTAGAATAAATTTAATACCAAATCACCGGGGATTCTGTTTTTTATAGCTTTTGACCACAACACTTCTTATATTTCTTTCCACTCCCGCAAAGACACGGTTCATTTCTTGAAAAATTATCCCTAGAGTCTACATGACTACAACAATCACGAACATGTGGGTACATTGATAATATAAGCAAATGGTTCTTTAACACATATTTTATAATGTGACTTAGAATAGTATCCAAAACAAATAATATTATTGAAAACATTATCATAAACAACCCAACTAGCCAACCTATCTTAACAATCGATATTATACCAATTACAAACATAGCTAATGAAATAACTATAACAGAGTACACAATCAATGTAGCTACTGCATTTGTAGTATCATAATCTTCTTCTACTTCTTTTAAACATTCATTTAAAAATTTTTCATTCACCATACTTATTGCCCAACTCCCACATACTTAAATCCTTGCTTTTCCATATTATCTCTTTTATATACATTTCTAAAGTCAAAGAAATTTGGCTCTTTTAATAACTCTTTAACTTTTGCCATATCTAAATTCCTAAACTGATTCCACTCTGTAAGAAGAAGTACTGCATCGCTGCCTTCTAAAGTTTCATACTCATTTTCACAATATGTAATACTATCTCCAATATTCTCTAATCTCCACTTAGCCTCTTCCACACTAATTGGGTCATACACTTTAAATCTAGCACCTCTTTTAGCAAGCTCATTTAAGATTGTAAGTGCTGGTGCATCCCTCATATCATCAGTATTAGGTTTAAACGCTAAGCCAAGTATCGCTAACTGCTTACCCTCTAAG
>CAZTHU010000186.1:0-1248 GCA_964613575.1 uncultured Eubacteriales bacterium
GTTAATATGTGCTTATCTCTAACAATAACAGCGCCCACTTGTCTTCTCAAACAAGTAGATCTAGTTTTAACAAGCTCTGTAATCTCCATAAAATATTCATCCCACGATGGCCTCATTTTTATACCTCCATAAGGTTATTTCGTTCCAAACAACCTATCACCTGCATCTCCTAAACCTGGTACTATATATCCATGATCATTTAACTCTTCATCAACGGCAGCACAATAAATATCAACTTCAGAATGATCCTTATTAATTCTTTCAATACCAGCTTTCGCAGCTAAAAGGCACATAAGCTTAATATTCTTAACACCTTTTTGCTTTAAAAATTCTATTGCCGCAGAAGATGAGCCCCCCGTTGCCAACATTGGATCTAATATAACAATCTCTCTTTCTTTAGCATCTACAGGAAGCTTACAGTAATATTCCACAGGCTCTAGAGTATCTGGATCTCTATAAAGACCTATATGGCCAACCTTTACCATTGGCAAGAGGTTTAGCATCCCATCTACCATTCCAAGACCCGCTCTTAAGATTGGGACAATCCCTAGTTTCTTACCAGAAATAATATTAGTTTTCGCTGTTCCAATAGGAGTTTCAATTTCAACCTCTTTAAGTGGCATACTCCTTGTAACCTCATACCCCATTAGCATAGCAATCTCCGACACTAATTCTCTAAATTCCTTTGTTGTTGTTTTTTTATCACGTAACATAGAAATTTTGTGTTGAATCAATGGATGTTCAAATAAAAAAACATTATTCATCTTTTAAATCACCCCTATAAAAGTTTTTTTCTATATAGTAAATTTTATCTACTCTTTTTTTATGCCTTCCCGAATCAAAATCATAATCCAAAAATGCATCCACTATATCAAAGGCAAGTCCATCACCTAATACTCTTTGACCTATAGCTAGAATATTTGCATTATTATGCCTTCTGCTAGCCTTTGCCATAAAAACATTAGTACAAACAGCAGACCTTATACCTGGTATTTTGTTTGCTGCAATGCTTACCCCAATACCCGTCCCACAAATAAGTATTCCTCGTTGAGATTTCCCAGATACAATTGACATAGCAACCTTTTGTGCATAATCTGGATAGTCAACAGATTGGGATGAATTTGTTCCAAAATCCTTAATTTCAAAACCTTTTTTTTCTAGATGCTCTACTATTTTAGTCTTTAACTCATACCCACCGTGATCAGAACCAATTGCTATCATTTAAAGTCCTCCCTTTTAAGCATTAAT
>CAZTHU010000186.1:1258-4681 GCA_964613575.1 uncultured Eubacteriales bacterium
CTAAATCATAAATCTCTTTTGCACATTTATTATATACGTCTATACTCCTACCATAAGGGTCATTTACATCTTTACACTCATTGTTTGCATATTCATAAATTGTAAACACCCTGTCCTTATACTTGAAAAATCTTGAACCAATAGCATCCTTATGGGCATTTGTCATTGTAATTACCAAATCAGACTCCTCTAACAGTTTTTCCGATATGCCTTGTGAAATATGCCTTGAAATATCAACCCCCATATCCTTAACAACTTCCACCGCCTCACTACTTGCACTTTGACCTTCACATGCAAAAATCCCAGCAGAAATTGATAAATAAAGTTTTTCCTTTCCCATTTCTTTTACCATATTATTAAATATACCCTCAGCCATAGGGCTTCTACAGATATTTCCCGTACACACAAATAGTACCTTTCTCAAAAAATCACCTCCAAAATTAAGCAAATTTTAAATTATGAATACTATTATACATTTACAATATTATAACCTGATGCCTTATTCATTCTATTCATTATAGCAAGGCCTACACCATCTTCATCAACTGCTTCTGAAAAAACAATGTCCACATTTTTTTCATCAAACTTCCTTAGTGTATGAAAAAATCTAGATGCGATTGTAGCCTTATCATCTCTAGATCCTGCCGAAATAACTATAGCAGGATTTAGGTTGTCCTTTTTTACGTCTTCGTATAATTTAATAGTCTCGTCGGTTGCTAGAATACCAACCTTCTTACCTTCTTCGCTTAATCTGAGTTGTTTTATCTTAGAAACAACACATTCTAAACTTCCACACACAACTATTAACTGTGCTTTAGGAGAGTAATGCGTATATTTCATACCTGGCGATTTTGGAGCTATAGCATCCCCAGCTTTATAACTGCCTTCATGTACTAAAACATTCCCTAACACATCCTTTAGTTGTTCTACCGATACTCCACCTGGTCTAAATACTACTGGAGGCATTGTCGATATATCTAAAACGGTTGATTCTAATCCCACCTTACAATTCCCAGAATCAATTATCACATCGACTAAGCCATTTAAATCTTTCAAACAATGCTCTGCTCTAGTTGGACTAGGTCTTCCAGATTTATTTGCACTAGGTGCCGCTAAAGGTACTCCAGCTTCGTAAATTAAAGACAATGCAACAGGATGAAATGGCATTCTTATTGCTACGGTATCAAGATTTCCCGAAACCTCATTAGGAACTACCTTTGTCTTTTCCATAACAATTGTAAGTGGCCCTGGCCAAAACTGTTCAATTAATTTAACTGCTACATTTGCATCTTGAACTAAGTTGTCCATCTGCTCTTTTTGTGCAACATGTAAAATCAAGGGATTATCTTGAGGTCTTCCTTTAGCTAGAAATATCTTTTCCACAGCTTTTTTATCCAAACCATTAGCACCCAATCCATAGACAGTTTCAGTAGGGAAAACTACCAATCCACCTTGCTTTAAAACATCTGCAGCATATTTTATTTTTTCGAAATCAACATTTTCAGGTTGGATCTTTAATACTTCTGTTTTCAACTATTCTCCTCCTTAAATCATTCAACACCAGAATCTGCCATCTTTTTCGCCTGTTCTTCCATTACTAAAGCATCAACTACCTCATCAATACATCCTTCTAGTATTTCTTCAAGTTTATAAAGCGTAAGACCAATACGATGATCCGTAATCCTTCCTTGTGGATAGTTATACGTTCTTATTCTTTCACTTCTATCTCCAGTACCTACTTGACTTTTTCTAGAGTCAGCGACCTCAGATTCTTGGTTTTTCAAACTTTCTTCATATAGTTTAGCTCTTAAAACCTTCATGGCCTTATCTTTATTTTTATGTTGCGATCTTTCATCTTGACACGCAACAACAATTCCCGATGGGATATGCGTAATTCTAACAGCTGAATCTGTCTTGTTAATATGCTGTCCACCTGCTCCTCCAGCCCTGTAAGTGTCAATTCTTAAATCTGCAGTATTTATTTCAACCTCAACGTCTTCTACTTCAGGTAATACAGCAACAGTTACCGTTGAGGTATGTATTCTTCCTGATGACTCTGTAGTAGGAACCCTTTGAACCCTATGAACTCCGCTTTCAAACTTTAATTTACTATATACACCTTTTGCTTGAATCAAAAACACTACTTCCTTAAAACCTCCAATTTCCGTAGCATTTGAATCAATCATTTCTACCTTCCACCTATTTGTTTCCGCATACTTTGAGTACATTCTAAATAAAACACCTGCAAAAAGTGCCGCTTCCTCCCCTCCTGCACCTGCTCTAATTTCCACAATAACACTTTTTTCATCATTTGGATCTTTAGGAAGCAAAAGTAGTTTTATTTCTTGTTCTAAGTCTTGTTTTTTTTGTTCTAAAGATTCAAGCTCTTCTCTTACCATTTGAGAAAACTCTTTATCATTATTAGATTCTAACATTTCATTGTTTTCTACAATCTCTTTATCAACCTTTTTAAAATCCCTAAATTTAGAAACAACCTCTCCTAAATCATTAAACTCTTTCATTAAGCTTTTATATTCGGCTTGATTATTCAAAATATCAGGCTCACCTAGCTTATTACTAATTTCTTCATACCTATGTTCAACACTTTGTAATTTTTCAAACATACCTACACCTCTCAATAATAATTTCCTAAACGAGTATATCACGTTAGAAAATTATTATCTAGGCTTATAATATTTTTTTTGAATTTTTTTATTGTTTAATTCAAACAATTACCTTATTTTCACAAGTTAAGAAATTTTTGTTCAAAACAAAATGCTAAGGTAACAAGCACGCTATTAAAGCTTTGCTTATCCCTTAGCATTATGCCCTACTTAATTGTTCTTAAAACTCTAATTTAGACTTATTCTTCTTCTTCGTCGACTTCTACTTCATTTTCATCTTCTACTTCACCTTCATATTCATCTTCAGGATCTGTGTCTAATTCTTCAGGATCTGTGTCTAAATCTTCAACAGCTTCTTCTTCTTCTCCTTCAAGATTTACATCTCCTTCTTCTTCACCTTCTAATTCATCTACTACACCGGGTTCATCTGTTCCTGGATCAAGTGGCTCTATTGGCTCAGTTCCACATGCTGAAACAAACGCTAAAGTACCAACTAAAAGACCCATAATTAATAATTTTTTCATGCTAAATTCCTCCTCTTTTTTAATTTTCCCCTTAGAAAATGAATTTTTTATTCACCTTCCTATTTATATACTATCATTTGCGTATATATATTATCAAAAAATAACCAAAATGTAAATGATTGAATTAAAAAAAATTAAAAATTTTTTAAATTCTTTTAAAAACTATTAAAAAACCTCAACCTCTTTACCCCTTTTTTCTTCATGCAGCTTCTTTATCGTATTTTTTTAGTTATACCTTTCTACAAAGTGTTCAAGATTAGACGTTTTATTCTCGC
>CAZTHU010000187.1:0-4655 GCA_964613575.1 uncultured Eubacteriales bacterium
TTCTACCTCACTTTGACTAAACCCTAATAACTCAAATATCTTTGCTTGAAGTTCTCTTTGATGAATACGAATGCTACCACTACCTAATTCTACCCCGTTTAACACAATGTCAAAATGCTTAGCTCTAATTGCTTGAGGTGCTTTTTCTATCAAACAAATATCTTCGTCCATTGGGCTAGTAAATGGATGATGCATTGCAATAAACCTTTTTTCTTCATCCGACCACTCTAATAATGGAAAATCTGTTATCACTACAAATTCGAACTCATTAGGATTTTTAAGCTCCATTATTTCGCTTAACTCAAGTCTTAAATTACCTAAAATATTTAGGGCTTTTTCTTTTTTATCAGCCGAGAAAATAATCAAATCATTTGGCTTTGCATTTAATCTATCTAGTATATTTCCAATATCCTTCTCACTTAAAAACTTACTTAAAACTGTTCTTAAATTCCCATCCATCTCAATAGCTATCCAAGCCATACCTTTACCTCCTAAGGCTTGTGCTTTATCTGTAAGATATTGAATTTGATTTCTCGTCAATTTATTACCATTTCTTACGCAAATTCCTTTTACTACTCCACCATCAGTCACTACTTTATTAAAGACATCAAAGCTACAACTTTTAGCAATATCGGTAAGATCAACTATCTCTAGTCCAAACCTTGTATCAGGCTTATCTACACCATACTTATCCATAGATTCTTGATATGTTAATCTTTTAAATGGAAGTTTTAATTCCACCCCTTTCGTTTCTTTTAAAATCTTAGAAAAGAGCCTCTCAAGTAAACTAATAACATCTTCCTCATCAACAAAACTTAGCTCTATATCAACTTGCGTAAACTCTGGCTGTCTATCTGCTCTTAGGTCTTCATCTCTAAAACATTTAGCGATTTGATAGTATTTATCTATCGCAGATGCCATCAAAAGCTGTTTATATATTTGAGGCGATTGTGGCAATCCATAAAACTGACCCTTTGATAATCTACTAGGCACAAGATAATCCCTCGCACCTTCAGGAGTGCTTTTGCCAAGAATTGGAGTTTCTACTTCTAAAAATTCTTCGCAAGTCAAAAATTCTCGAATGCAAGATAGCATATTATGCCTTAATTCTAAATTTTGCAGCATCTGTGGTCGTCTCAAATCTAGGTATCTATATTCAAGCCTTAACTCTTCTTTATTTTGAACAAAGTCATCAAGTAAAAAAGGAAGAGTCTCTGATGTGTTATATATTTTTAGTCCTCTAGCTTTTACATCTATGGTTCCAGTAAGAAGATTATTATTAAACGTTTCTTCACTTCTTTTTTCAACCACGCCCTCCATAGCTACCACGTACTCATTCCTGAGTGATTCACTCTTTTGGAAATCATCTTTAGAAACATTATTTACATCTATTACAACCTGAATTATTCCAGTCTTGTCTCTAAGGTCTATAAATATGACGCCTCCCATATCCCTTCGTCTTTGAACCCATCCCATAACAACTACATTTTGATTAATATTACTCTCTTTTAACCTTCCACAATAATGAGTACGTTTAAATTTTTTGCTAGCACACATCTAACTCTACCTCCTTTTAAACAAAATTAAAGCCTTCATCCCCTATACAAAGGGACGAAGACTATCTTCGCGGTACCACCCAATTTGGTCACAATGACCCACTTTTTCGATACAGACATTTTTGCCGATATCTACTGATTTAACGCATCAGCTACGTCTAAGCCTACTTGCAAAAAAGCTTTCGGTTAGCGACTCCGAGATGTTCTTCATCCATCTATCCGTATCGATATCCCACCACCACCGACTCTCTTAAACTACCAAAATGAACTACTCTTCTCTTCTTAGTCTTTATTTATTTTTTTACTTTTTTTAATTTTATACTATTGCCTCTATACTGTCAATTACTTTTTCTTGAGTTTTCCATTTTATAAATTGCAAGTTACTTAAATTTAACTTTGTTTTTCTAAGAGCTCGCATTCAAATTCATATTTGTTGTCTTTTTTCCCCTGTGTAATTTTAGTTATTATAAGTTTTTGCCCTTTATTTAATAAAATTTCGCCTTCCTTTTCAAAAAAACTTATCGCTCCCATAAAGGCTAAATTTGTTCCTTTAGGAATCTTTATTTTCAAAACAACATCCGTAGAAAAATTTTTAGCAACATCCTCAAGTAACGATACACTCATAAATCCTTTGTCATAAATTCCTTTTCCTACAAGTCTTTCTGGATTTTGAATCTCTTGACCAAATATCTTCTTGATACTTGCGCCTCTGTAAGCTATTAAATTTACTGGTGTTGAAACCTTAAGTATAGCACTCTGTATATTTTTTATCATTTCTTGTATCTCTTCTTTGCTTTTTGAAAACTCCATTAGCTTTTTGCCTCTAAGGTAACTATTTATATATAAAGATTTAAACCCTGAATACTTATTTAATGCCTGTATTTCGGATTTACTCAAATTACGTACCAAATCTTGCATGTTTTGCCTAAACCAGCTTTTCACTGAAAGTAGATTATTGAAAGCAAGATATTCTTGCCCTTTCATTTTTGGGCTTTCTATTTGAACAATTGGACTCTTTTTTTTTAGGAATAATGGCTCAATTAAAATATTATTCACCCCCCTAAATTTTGAGAATAATTTACAAATTATACATTCGTCTACTTTTTTGTTTAGATAATTATTAAGGCTGCATAAAATCTTGCAAGCACTCCATTCCATTTTTGTATATTGCTCTGCTTTTTAGCTTTTCAAGAGGCAAAGAATGTGCAATTTCGTTTATCTTTTTTTTCCTAAGCAAATCAAAAACATTGTCCCTGTCATAATTCGGAAAACCTTCCAACTTATGTGCTCTAAACTTCAACAGTCTGTGTTGGTTTATTTCAATTGTTTTTTTCGCACTTTCAGATTTCTCAGCACAATCTAATTGCTTTTTAGCTCTAGTTATATTTAGTTTATATTTTGCTTTTTCGCGTTTTCTCTCTGGTTTTAGTGCATGATGAATGGTTGCTCTATAATCTATTATGCCATCATCCAACATTGGTTGTTTTTTTCTCATTTCCTTAGACGAACGTACAATAAGATAGTTTTTATGCGTTTCAGGAATGCTTTTATATGCTTTTGTTATATCCGTTTCCCAGCCCGAGAGACTTGAGAGGGATTTAACCAGCGGATATACAGCATTAGAAAATATATTCCCTAAAAGATTGAATCCTTTTTGTTTAAAAATCAGACGAAATGTTCCAGACGTCTGGTTTGCTAATGAAGAAAATGTTCTATCTGCAAATAAACGAACGGGCAAGCCATTAGCGTGTAACTTTTCAGCAGAAAGTGTTGCAACCATTCCACCAAGTGAAGCACCATAAAGAGTGATATTATTGGGTTGTACACCTTTTTTAATCAATCGATTCACTTGAGATACCGCATCATCAATCATTTGAGCACAATGCGTCTGTTTACCTGAACTATTATAGGAACCACGATAATTATATGTTACTATATTACAATCAAGACTTTTAGCGTCATCCACGAAATCATTTATATTCTTTTCTAAGATAGCTCCTCTACCTAAAAAGTGTACCATATATTTCTTTTGTTCAGGATTTTTCGAGTGTTTAATCTCCAAAGTATTTAATGTTTCACCATCATTTGTTACCAGATCAAAATTATTAAAATCAAAAGAATCTTTATGCCTTGATAAAGATTGGTTATATTCCTTAACTACTTGCTTAATAGTTTTACCAAATCTGTTATTTTTTTCAGTGCTAGCCAAATCATCATTTTTCCAAATTTCTGCCGCATCATTTACCTTTTTAGCAACAAAGGATCCTAACATAAGTACAAATATTTTTTTAATCAACTCAAAAAAACTACTTGGCTTAAGAAAACTCACAATTCCTTGTGATTGATTTTGATTTTTATTTTGAAGACTTGGTGCGTAAACTCTTTCCTTTTTTTTAGCTACAACAGCGCAAGGCTTAATATCTTCTTCAAGGACGTAATTAAATGATTTTTGTAATAATGATTTATTCATACAAAAACACTCCTCTTCAATCAATAATTCTTCTCTAAATCCTTGTTTATATACATCTTTTAATGTCGAGAAAACACTTCTAAGTTCACTTTGAAAAAATCTTTTCACTCGCCCACAACTTATGTTAATGATTTTAACATCAGGCAACATAAAAGTCAACATAGTTTGATTAATTTATATCAAGATTAAAGGCAATGAGTTACTGTTCCAAGGTGTAGATAAAAGACCAAAATCACGCACATTTATACGTTGCATAGCTTTTCTTATTCACATCCTACGAAACCCTCCATTAAGCATTAACGGGAAGAAGCGCGTATAAAAATACATTAACACACAAAAAAATCTATTTAGAGCAAAAACTTACAAGCTTATAATTTGTAAAACACCCTAGTCTTTTCAACTAAATCTGGTAATTTTAAACTTACATCTAAAATATCTTTTTTCTCAACCAACTCAAGCGATTCTAAATACTTATAAAACTGATCATTTAACCTACCACCTATAAGCTTACAATAATACTGCGAACTAACTTTATCTGCTATATGAAATAACTTTATCTCTTGAGTGTTAGTTTTTACATCCATAGGACTTTCGTGGTACTTTATAAAATTTGTTATCTCTTGGTTTAT
>CAZTHU010000188.1:0-4641 GCA_964613575.1 uncultured Eubacteriales bacterium
AGCTTTTCCAGTGGATAAAATTGCATCACGGCAAGATATAGTTTCAAAACCATTAGATAGAGAATTTTCAAAGCTTGGATTTGCATCAGGAGCATCAATTTTAGGAGATGGACAGGTATCTGTTATTTTAGATGTAGAGGCTATGTTTAAATTAGGAAAGCATTAATGAATAAATTTTCAGAAAAGGACAGGAGGGGAGCGTTTTGGCTGCAAAGCATAATAATAAATATTTAACGTTTTTATTGGGTGAAGAGGACTATGGAATTTCAATTGTAGAAGTAAAAGAAATAATTGGGATAATGCAAATAACCCATATACCAAAGATGGCCGAATATGTAAAAGGTGTAATTAACCTAAGAGGAAAGATTATTCCTGTAGTAGACTTAAGGATTAAATTTGGGTTGGAAGAAAGAGAATACGATGATAGAACTTGTATTATTGTAGGAGAAGTTTTATCAGAAGAAGGAGTAAGACTGATAGGCTTTATTGTGGATGAGGTATCGGAAGTTTTAGATATTTTACCGCAAAATATGGAAAAAATATCTGAGTATGCAAGTGAACAAAGTCAAGAATTTTTGAAAGGGCTAGGGAAGGTCAATGACAAGGTTGTGATGTTATTAGATTGTGGGAGTATTTTTGGTGACGATGATAAGGCGAAGATGGAAGCTGAAAGTCAGTTAATTGAACAAGAGCTAGAATTAGCTTGAAAAATATTATAAAAATAGGGGGACTTCATAATGAAATTAACAACTAAAATAGCTCTATTTATGGGTATAACAATTTTAACGGGGGCTGTAATTCTTGGGTATGTAGCTGTTAAAACAAGTGGAGAAGCATTAAGGCAAGAAGCCGAGCGCACCTTGACAAACACTGCATTAGAAGCTTCACAACGAACACATATAAATTTTTCAGCTGAACTAAATCATTTGGAAGGATTAGCTAATTTTACAGAGACTAAAACCATGGATTTAGAGATTCAAAGAAATAGACTTGAGAATGAGGTTGAAAGAACAGGCTATATGGATTTGGGTATTGTAGATTTAAATGGCACAACTAATTATGTATTAGATCATGATGCAACAGCACAATTAGGTGATAGAGATTACGTTAAAAGAGCTTTTGATGGAGAATCAAATATTTCAAATGTAATTATTAGTAGGGTTATTAATGCTCCTGTTGTAATGCATGCTACTCCAATAATATCTGGTGGGGAAGTTTATGGTGCACTTATAGCGAGGAGGGATGGAGTTGCATTAAATGTGATGACGAATGAAATTGGATATGGGGATACGGGTTATGCTTTTATTATTGGTGGTGACGGAACATTTTACGCACATCCAAACGAGGAAAACGTATTAGAACAAGTCAATATATTTGATGAGCAGCAAAAGTTTATAGATTTGGGTAATGAAATACAACAATTAGGAGATAGAAATGAAGGTGTAATAAGGTATATTTTAGATAATGAAGTTCATCTTGGATATATTGCACCTATAGAAGGTACTAATTGGTTATTGGGGGTAGGGATTGAAGAAAGTGAAGCATTGCAAGGTGTTTATGCAACAAGAAACAATATAATTTTGGTGGTTGTTGTAGTAATCGTAGTTGGAGTAATAGCAGGTGTGTTCTTTGCAAAAAAAACTAGAGCAGATGTATTAAATAAATTAGCAATTAAGTTGCAGAGCTCAACTGTATCAGTTGCATCTGCTTCAAATCAATTATCATCAGCATCACATCAGTTAGCAGAAGGAAGTACAGAGCAGGCAGCATCAATTGAGGAAACATCTGCAACAATTGAACAAACGACGTCTATGATAAAGCAAACAACGGAAAATACAAGGCAGGCAAGTGCGCTTTCAGAAAAAGCATATAATTCTACTAAAACTGGAACAGAAAAAATGACAGAGATGAACCAATCTATGGAAGAGATAAAAAAATCTAGTGATGATATAGCAAAGATAATAAAAGTAATTGATGAAATAGCATTTCAAACTAATATTTTAGCCTTAAATGCGGCGGTAGAGGCGGCAAGAGCGGGTGACGCAGGAGCAGGATTTGCAGTGGTCGCGGAAGAGGTAAGGAATTTAGCTGGAAGAAGCGCAAAAGCAGCAAAAGATACGGCAGCAATGATAGAAAGAAATATCAATTTGTCAGGAAAAGGTGTTTTGATAAGTGGAGAAGTAGGCAAATCATTAGAAGAAATTAATGAAAATGTAGATAAGGTAAGTAAACTAGTATCTGAAATTACAGCGGCAAGTGAAGAGCAGTCAAAAGGGGTGGAGCAAATTTCAAGAGCAATGAGTCAGATTGAACAAGTAACCCAACAAAATGCAGCAGTAGCACAGGAAAGTTCAGCTTCATCCCAAGAATTACAATCACAGGCTGAAGATTTAAGGACAATAGTTGCAGAGCTAAATAGTGTGGTGAACGGTTCAAGTGCTAGTGGTAAAGCTCAGTATTATTCAGAGAATAAGAATGTAGGCGGAAATTATAAAAATACTAAATCTTTTGAAATGCCAAGTAGTATAGAAAACTCTTTAAAAACAATAAAAAACACTAATGCTACTAATAATAAATCTAAGGAAAAAGAAGTGTCCAAAGAATCGGGGAATTCAGAAAGTGTTATTTCACTTGATGGAGACGAAGGATTTTAAAAGAAAAAATAGAATAAAGTAAAGGTTATTATGCTCAGTAAAAGATGACCGTTTTTGGCAATGGTGTTGCTAAAGGCGGTTATTCTTTTAAAAGTAATGTAGGGTAATGTTTGAAGCTTAAATATTTAATATTCAAGCATTTAAGATATTTTTATTTCAAATTTAATTTTTAAACATGAAAAATGCAGGAGCTTTTACACTTTCACAGGATGAATGGACATCAATTGTTTTTGCTATGCCAAAAGAAGCAATTGAAATAGGCGCTGTTGATAATGTAAGCCCTATTGGTTCTATAGCGGAAGAAATCATTAATAGATTATAGTTGTGTGGGTGAAAAGTTCTGGAATCTTTTATTGTTTTAAGGATTGTACTAAACCTCTGCTAACAAAAAAAAGTTGATTTTATGTTCCTCAGATGTTATACTTGGGCTTAGAAATAAATAATTATCTCAAAATTTAAAAAGACAGTTCGTAACCATCCTGTCTTTAAAAAAAACTAGGCACTAAGACTAAACCTATATAATGGTTATGTTTTTGATATAAGCCTTAGGGCTTTTTTGTTTTTTAAAATATCAGAACAAATTTGAGATAAGCTTTGTTCTGATAAATATTGGGGGAGTGATAGTTTTTATGAAATATAATGTAGTTGAACATTTTGTTAGTGTTAATGGAGAGGGAAATTTTGCTGGTCATTTGGCGGTGTTTATAAGATTTTTTGGATGCAATCTTTCTTGCAGGTATTGTGATACATTATGGGCATCTGATGAAAAAACACCTTGTGAAATTTTAACGAAGCAAGATATTTTGGATTATGTTAAGAATACGGGTGTCTTAAAAGTAACTTTAACTGGAGGAGAGCCACTTTTGCAGGAGGGTGTTTTTGAATTATTGGAATCTTTAGCTAAGATTGAAAATTTGAGTGTAGAGATTGAAACAAATGGAAGCGTTTGCATACAAAAATTTACGGAAATTAAAAATAGACCTAATTTTACTTTAGATTATAAATTACCCACAAGTGGTGTGCAAAGCCAAATGAAGGTGGAAAACTATAAATATCTTACTTTCGATGACTGCGTGAAGTTTGTTGTAGGGAGTTTAAGCGATTTATTAGTTTTTAAGGAAGTGATGGATAAATATAAATTGAGAGAAAGGACGAATGTGCACCTAAGTCAAGCTTATGGTGAAATAGAGTTAGAGAAAATTGTTGATTTTATGAAAAAACACACATTAAATGACGTGAGGTTACAGCCGCAGATTCATAAATTTATTTGGGAGCCTAATAGAAAGGGGGTGTGAGGTTTTGATAGATAAAGAAAAACTAAAAGAACACGTAATAGGTTTGTTGGAGGCTTTAGGAGAAGATGCTTCAAGGGAAGGATTAAGAGGAACACCTGAAAGAGTGTGTCGCATGTATGAAGAAGTGTTTGAGGGGATAAACTATACTAATTCTCAGATTGCGGGGATGTTTAATACTACATTTGAAGAAGATTTGTGTGGTGGATGCGCAAGCGAAGATTTAGTTATGGTCAAAGACATTGACTTTTTTAGCCATTGTGAGCATCACTTGGCGCTAATGTATAATATGAAGGCAACTGTTGCATATATACCTAAAGGTAAGATAATAGGAATTAGTAAAATTGCAAGAATTGTAGATATGGTTGGAAGGCGCCTTCAGGTTCAAGAGCGAATAGGCAATGATATTGCTCAAATAATGCAGATGGTGTTAGGTACGCAAGATGTGGCAGTAATTATAGAGGGTGAACATGCTTGTATGACTATGCGAGGAATAAAAAAGAAAGGTGCAATTACCAAAACTGTAACTTTAAGAGGTAGATTTAAAGAAAACACTGAAATGTTAAAGCTTTGAAAATGTTGGCTACAAACGTTTGTGAGGGTGGGATAAATTGGATGGTGAATTTGTGAAAAAAAATTTAAAATAGTGTTGACATTTAAAATGATATCGTGTTATATTGAGTAAGCCGTCGCGA
>CAZTHU010000189.1:0-4640 GCA_964613575.1 uncultured Eubacteriales bacterium
TAGCCTAGGTGTTCGATCTAACGCAAGCGATATACATCTCGAAGGAAAGGAAAAAGCCTCTCGCATACGTTTTAGAATAGACGGCGTATTACATGAACAAATGAAAATAGCAAGTTCAATGCATGCTCCATTAGTTTCACGAATAAAGGTTATGGGTGGAATGGATATAACCCAAACAAGGCTACCGCAAGACGGTCGTATTTCAATGAAAATCGAAAGCAAAGTTATTGACATAAGGGTTGCATCACTACCCTCAGTTTATGGTGAAAAACTAACCCTAAGGCTTATCGACAGAAGCTCTAGTCTTATAGGCTTGCCTGAAATTGGGTTCGTAGATAAAAAGCTAGATGCATTTAATAAAATAAGCGATCTGCCTTACGGATTTATACTTATTACAGGGCCAACAGGAAGTGGAAAAAGTACAACCCTTTATGCAACCTTATCAAAGCTAAACATACCAGACAAAAATATCATAACAGTAGAAGACCCAGTCGAAAAGAAAATAGATGGCTTAAATCAAATTCATATAAATACAAGGGCAGGTATGACATTCGCCTCGGTTTTGCGTTCCATACTTCGCTCTGACCCTGATACCGTAATGATAGGAGAAATTAGAGATAGAGAAACTGCAGAGATTGCAATAGAATCAGCACTTACAGGGCATTTGGTTTTATCAACACTTCATACAAACGAGGCATCTGGAGCAATCACAAGATTAAACGATATGAATATAGAACCATTTTTAACCGCTTCATCCCTTGTAGGAGTAGTTGCACAAAGACTAGTTAGAAAGCTTTGTACTAAATGTAAAACACCAGTAAATATGACAAAAAATGACATTCTTAAACCTATTCCAGATTTTCCAATAGACAAAGATGCACAAGACTACACTATCTACCAACCTAATGGATGTATCCATTGTAACAACACAGGATTTAAAGGCAGGGTTGGTGTATTCGAACTATTAACAATAACCGAAGATATAAGAAGGCTAATAATAAAAGGTGCCTCTTCATCAGAGATAAAAGAACAAGCTATAAAAGAAGGTATGAATACATTAAGGCTAGAAGGTCTATTAAAAGTAAAACAAGGAATAACTAGCATAGAGGAAGTATTGAGGGTGATTGTTTAAAACCTCTAAAAAGGAGAGTGTAAACATGACAAATTTATTTAAGGAATATCTATTTTTATTACAACTTTTACAAGAAGAAGTTATATCTCGCGAAAACTTTGAAAAAGCACTGGCGTACTTTAAGGACGACAAAAATAAGCATATTAAGAAAAATATAGAAAGTGAAAGCGATGTAGGTAGAGTCTTAGTCTCTCTTGAATTTTGCAAAGAAGAAGCTATTGCTAAATCAATAGCTAAGTCAGCAAATGTTGAATATATGACATTAGAAGAAGTACGCCCCATTTATAATGCAATTGGTAAGCTCCCCTTTTCGACTATAAAAAACTATAAAATTGTACCTATAAATGTAAAAAAAGACATCTTAACTGTTGCGATGGATACTCCTAATGATGTTAAACTTATCGAACACCTAAAAGAATTGTCTAAAATGGAAATTAAACCAATAGTTTTGCCAGATAGCGAGCTACACGAACTCATGTCTGAATATGAAGCCTCTGCATCAGATAAAGAAATGCCTTATCAAAAAAATACGAACAAAACCAGCCCAAAAGACACTCAAAAGGACAATAATCCTATAACTAAGCTATCTGAACAAATAATTCAATCTGGTATACACTCAAATGCCACAGAAATTCACATTGAAAAACAAATCGAGTCTTCACGGGTTCGCCTCAGAATTGATGGTACTTTACACGACACCCTTCAAATTCCCGCAAACATACACGATCAGCTCATCGCACGCTTTAAGTTGCTTGCAAATTTAGACATAAACGAAACTATAGCACCCCAAGAAGGTAAAGCAACACTAACTTTTAATACCAAAAAAATAACAGTTCGCTTTAACACCTTCCCCACAATATCAGGAGAAAATATTACACTAAAACTAATAAACAAACAATCATCCATAACTCCTCTAGAACAACTAGGACTTCCTGATGTAGTTTTTAAGAATATAGAAAACTTTTCAAAAGAAAAAAGCGGCCTAATACTTATAACAGGCCCAAAACAAAGTGGGAAAAGCCATACGTTATATAGCTTTTTAGATAAACTTAATACAGAAAACAGAAAAACAATTTCAATAGAAGATTCAATAGAAAAAAATATCCTCGGCATCAATCAAATAGAAATCAATCACAATAATGGCGTGGTTTTGCCAAATATTTTAAATGCAATCTCTCGAACCGACCCTGACATTATAGCAATTGACGAAATTTCAAAGCGTGACACCATGGGACTAAGTTTGGATCTTTCATCAGGAAAACAACTTGTTATAGGTACTCTAAACACAAAATCCTTTTCAACTGATCTATCTTACCTCTATAACATGCAACTTGAACCTTATCTGCTATCAACTTCACTTATAGCGATAATCTCTGAGCGCTTAGTTAAAATTTTGTGCGATGATTGCAAAAGGCAGATACAAATACCTAATGAACATATAACTTCATTTATCCCAGACTTTCCACTAGATGCAAATCAAAAAGATCAAACCTTTTTCGAACCAGTTGGTTGCGAAAAATGCAATCATACAGGATTTTCCGGACGAAAAGGGGTATTTGAAATCCTAAGAGTTACCGATAATATAAGAGAAGGGATATTGCACAAGTTTTCAAAAAAAACAATTTTACAAACAGCTACAAAAGAAGGGTTTCTTAGTATAAGACATCAAATATTAATACTCTCCAAAAATGGAATTACTCCATTAACAGAAATCCCCGTGTAACAAAAGGAGGCAAAATATTGTCGTATAATTATTCAAATAAAAAAAACATGCTCGGCAATGTTTTAGTAGAAAAGAATATAATAACCGAAACTCAACTTGATGAAGCCTTAGCTATCAAGAATAGTGAAGATGGGAAAAATTTGCTTATCGGAAACATTTTAATAGATCTTGGCTATTGTACAGAAGATGATATCGCCAAAGGATTAGCATATAGTTCTGGTGGTAGATACATAACCTTAAAAGAACAAACACAATCTAAAAACGCGGATGGCGTTTTAGAGCCTGAAATAATAAAAAAATACAAGGTCGTTCCATTTTGCCTTGAAGAAGAAACGCTCATAGTAGCGATGCAAAATCCATTTGATATAATGGCACTAGCAGACCTTAGACTAATCACAGGAAGAGAAATTGCAGTAGCAGTAATGCCAGACTCTGAGCTTAACTATCTAATGGAGCAATACCTAAACACCTCATCAAGCTTAAAAGATATGGAACAATTCGATGAAAATGAAGAACAAGAAAGCTCCGATATCATAGAAACATCAGAGGATAATGAGCGCCCCGTAATACAGCTTGCAAATCACATCATTTCCCTTGGTGTTCGTTCTAACGCAAGTGACATACATGTTGAAGCAGAAGAGAAGCGTTCTCGAATTAGATATCGCATAGACGGTGTTTTGCATGAACTCATGAAGGTTCCTGCAAACATGCACGCACCATTAGTTTCAAGAATTAAGGTAATGGGTGGAATGGATATAACCCAAACAAGGCTTCCTCAAGATGGCAGAATCTCCATAAAAGTAGAAAATAAGGTTGTAGACATAAGAGTTGCTTCCCTACCTTCAGGATTTGGTGAAAAACTAACCTTAAGACTTATAGATCGCTCCTCAAATCTTATAACCCTACCTGAGATTGGCTTTATCGATGAAAAACTAGAGCGTTTTAACAAAATAAGCGACCTACCCTACGGTTTTATACTTATTACAGGGCCTACAGGTAGTGGAAAGAGCACAACACTTTACGCTACACTCTCAAAACTAAATGTTCCTGAAAAAAACATAATTACAATAGAAGACCCAATAGAAAAAAAGATTGTAGGGCTAAACCAAGTACAAATTAACTCAAGGGCTGGAATGACATTTGCATCCGTACTAAGATCAATCCTTCGTTCAGACCCAGACACCATAATGATAGGTGAGATACGTGACCAAGAAACAGCAGAAATTGCAATAGAATCCGCACTAACAGGTCACTTAGTCTTATCTACCCTGCACACAAACGAGGCGGCAGGTGCTATAACAAGGCTTAACGACATGAATATAGAGCCCTTTCTTTCAGCATCTTCTCTTATTGGAGTTGTTGCACAAAGGCTAGTTAGAAAGCTTTGCGAAAAATGCAAAACCCCTATTGAAATGAGTAAACAAGACATCCTAACAGCAATACACGACTTTCCAGTTGAGGAAAACAAAGATAAATACACTCTCTACCAACCAAAGGGATGCATAAATTGCAACAACACAGGCTTTAAAGGAAGAATCGGCGTATTTGAACTTCTTCCCATAAGCGAACAAATACGAACGCTTATTCTAAGACGAGGCTCCGCCGCAGACATCCGCAACGCAGCAATAGAAGAAGGCATGACAACACTTAGAATGGAAGGCTTGCTAAAAGTAAAGCAAGGGATAACAAATGTTGAAGAAGTGCTTAGGGTTATTGTGTAGCGGAGAATTCATTCTCCTCACACTTTAATAATCGCCGTAGCGGAGAATTTATTCTCCTCACGTA